>DATMNR010000207.1:0-4556 GCA_035568795.1 Ktedonobacteraceae bacterium | reverse complement strand
CACACATCGCAGTCGGGGGAATCGGCTTTGCCTGAAGGTGTGGTTCGCACTATTGGCAGCTACTTCGTTGAGGGCTATTGGCGTTCTGACACCAGAACAGGTCCTCCCGGTAAAGTTGGCGCCTACCACCGCACACTCTCGACCTATATCAATACACTTTCTGATGCCGGGTTAATAGTGGAGCGTATGAGCGAGCCGAGCGCAACTGACTCTTATACCGACACGCCATCATTGTCAGGTCTAAAGAGTCCTGTGTGGGCGGAAGTTCCTGCTGTCCTGGTCGTTCGGTGCAGAAAAGATACTCCAAAGCAAGAATCATGATACTTTGTTAGGAACACACACCATGAATATCTCTATCATCTGCATACCATACCAAATCGACGTCACCCGCTGGGGAGTAGCTCTTGGTCCACAGGCATTTCTCGATCACGGCTTGATACAACTGTTACAGGCAAAAGGCCACACAGTCTCTAACCCAACCTGGATTGAACTCCCCAAATCAGAGCGTACCCGCGATTCGATCACAAATCTGGGGAACATTGCTAAGAGATCATCCGCCGCAGTAAACGAGGCTCTTAATAAGAGAAACAGTCTCGTGCTAGTCCTGGAAGGCGATTGCACCCACGCTGTAGGCGCAATCGGAGGGCTTGCCCAGGCGGAAGGAGCACCAGGAGTCGTCTGGTTCGATGCGCACGGAGACATGAACACATGGGAAACAACGACAAGTGGCTTCCTGGGTGGATTACCTTATGCGGTAGCGCTAGGCTGGGACCTCGACGATTGGAGACTCGCCGCGGGTTTGGAGCAACCAGTTCGACCAGAAGCGGCTGCACTGATTGGAGCCAGCGATCTTGATCTTGCAGAAATTGAGGCATTAGAGCTTCATCCAATATTACGCCTGGATGCAGTCGAAATGGTGCAACCTGGTGTAGCAAAGAGACTTCAAGCAGCTTTGCAACCAAGGGCTACTGAAGCAAAAGCATGGTATCTACATATCGACCTTGATGTTGCAGGACCTGAAGAAAATCCCGGCAACCTGACTCCCGCACCCCATTGGCCACCACGACAGCATATTATTGAAGCTGCCAGGGCTACTGCTCAAACGGTGCCGGTAAAAGTAGCTTCACTCGCGGTCTACAATCCCGCCGGAGATATCAACGGTCGTGGTGCTCGCTTCGGCCTGGATATGGCAATGGCTATCGTCGAGGGAGTAGCCAGCCAAGCAAGCGATTAAAAGTCATTACTCCTGGACAGGCAACGCGTTTTCCTCTAATTGTGATGGAGTGAATTGTTCTGTCAAGAACCTGCGAAACACGGCATGCCTGTCTGTTCCCTGAAGCCACGGCCGCATCAACTTTTGCCCATTCGCATACGTTAGTTCATTTCGCCCTCGTATCGGATGTTTCAAGTGAGTCACCATCTGAGTTGCTCTTTCTTCTTCAAGTAGCATATATTTGGTGAAGTATTGAGCAACTTCTTGATCCGATCGCCCATCATCCAGCAATAGAGCAGCATTATCCCAAACACCACCAAGCATTTGACTTGCTTGACGTAATCTCAAAAGAACAGTAGCATCAACATCTTTTTGGAGAGGCCTGTATACGTGCTCCACAAGCCATTGCTCCGCTTCACCCTCAGCAAAAATCATTTCATGAGCAAGCATCGCAATTCCTTCTTGAATCACACATTGTGGACACAAAGTCAGGCAGATTGATTGCTCGATATATCCTCGATGCATGTAAAGATACTGCTCTTTGAGCACATACTCGGTGTGATGACCTGGATATCCTTCATGACACACTTTGTGATCAAACAGGCGAGATATATAGGTCGCAGTGGAAGCAACATTCATCACGATCTGCGTTCGAAAGTTACCTTTATAGTAGGCAGCTGCATCATATTCCCACTCAGGAAGATACTGTATATCAATGGCTTCGTCATCGGGCAGTTCAATGAAACTAGATGTACGCCGTCTTGCCTCAGTAAAGGCCAGATCAATACTCTGTGGGAGATCATTGATATGTTCTTCTGGATATGCAAGTTCTGCTGTGTATTTTTGCAACCTTTCTATAAGACTTCCTTTTCCAGGGAGCACTTTCTCATACAGTGCATGAGCTTTTTCAAACTCTTCTTCACGAGTCCATTCGGGATGGATATCCAGGCAAAATTCGGCTTCTTCCTCCAATGAGAAGTGTTCACTGCTAAGCTTGCGGCATAACATCTCCATAGCTTTCACATGTTTACCCAGATAAACAACCCTGCTAGACGCAAAACCTTGTGCAGGTAATGCATCAGCAAGCATCATTGTTTGACGCACGAGATCAGAAGCTTTCGGTTCTGGCTCGGATTCCACTTGAGTACGCCATTCTGGGGGTCCATAATATTCCTCAACGAATGGACAGTCATAGGCTTTCTGTACCAACCAATGAATACGAAAGGCTAGAAGAATGTAATCGTGAAGCCATGTTTCGCTCATGCTATGCATACTTCTCTTTTGGGTCACCGTTCCTGGCGATTTGCTTGCACGTTGTTTCTATTTACCAACTTGTTCCAAGAAATCAATCACAACACGATTGAACTCCTGCGGTTTTTCCATATTCAGATGATGGGCTGTGCGTGGTATCACCACCTTCTTCGCACCTACGATGTTTCTCTCGAGCTTATTTGCGATCGAAAGAATAATTTCTACATCCTCGCCGCCCACAATAATCAGCGTCGGCACATGTATCTCTGAAAGGCGACCAGCAGCAGGTGGTTCAAGATGTTGTGGACGCACTTCTTCATCATCCCCTCGCTTGAAGTTATGAGTCGTCATAACTCTGACACGCTCGCGCACTTGCGGATTAACCTGCTCCGGCGTACGAAATGGCCCATCCGTCCATATCTGCAGCGAGATCTCGACTGAACGCGCGATATCTCCTCTCTTAAATGCCTCTTCCATCTCCTCATCCTTCGCCTTGAGTTCTTCAGGATCATCTTCTTCATAACCACTCAAACCTGCTCCAACGGTAATCAGCGCATCTACCATTTCAGGATATTGTAGTGTGAAGTCTATCGAGAGCGAGCCACCCATCGACAGGCCCAGTACATACGTTTTCTGAATATCCAGGAATTGCAAGAGACTAAACAGGTCACGCTCCATCGAATATGGCTCCATGCCATTCTTGATCATTCCAGATTCACCAAAACCGCGCATATCGTAACGTATCACTTTGAAATGCTTAGCGAACTCGTCGAATTGATCGTCCCACAGGTGATTATCCACAAGCCCACCGTGATTCAGCACGAGTGGATGGCCTTCACCTGCAACCTCATAATACAGGCGTGTGCCATTGACGTCTGCAAATCCCCTTTGAATATGTTCCGCCATTGTAATACTCCTTCATCTTTTATCAACATTCATGATAGACATCATAATATTTTTTCGCAAGGTTAATGTAGTCTGAGAACAGGTAACTAATCGCCCTGATTGAAGTATACTCTTTCAAAATTCATGGTTGTGCTTAAAACTACCGCGCAAAATGAGCGCTATATAAACGGTATATTCGCTTTATAGCAAAATACTCTACTTATAAACGAGAAATCAGCAGGTGCTGATGTATCGGCGATGTGCGCGATACATCAGCGCTAATACGGCTACTTAAGAGTGTCATCCTGAGCAACGCGAAGGAGCTCTTGCGATCCACACAGTAATATTTCACCTGGCGACAGTATTAGCCTCCTTTACCCAAACGAACAAATAGGAAACGCATTATCCAACTGATCTTCGGAACTGCTCATACTCATGAATAACGGCCTCTTGATCAAGCGTCTCAATCGAGCCAGGCCTCCACCTCCGTATGATTGTTATGGCCTCGTCTGCAGACTTTCCTTCTCCAACAAGATAACAAGCAAGAATAGTGCCCGTACGACCAAGCCCAGCTAGACAATGAACTGCTACAGGCATATTTCTCTCAATGTAAAAGTTGATCATCATAATTGCCTGTTCAACCTGCTTCAAGGTCGGAGCAGTAAAGTCAACGATGGGTATATACTCAGTCAGAATACCAACTTTCCTGAGAATCTCCCCAGAAAGTGGCTCCTCAGTAAGATTGATTAATGCTCTTATCCCTATCCTCGATAAAAGGGTAAAAGCATCTTCCGACTCTGGATACGACATAGCGGCAAGTTTATGTTCCACCAGCCAGCTAAAGTTGGGCAAGATAACCTCTCTCTTCTCATCTTCAGTGAGATCATAATTTTGTAAGAACTTCATTGGACTTTTCAAGAGTTGCCCTCGAAAGTCCGGATCTAAGTTCGCTCTTACTTTGACCTCGCGTAAAACTTCAATGGACATATACCTTTCCCCTCTTTACTCGCGTTCACCCAATATATGCCATCGCCAGGATACTCGGTAGAAATTCGCCGGTCAGAGTTAGTGATTGCCAGCTATCGCCCAGATCATGACTTACATAGATGCTACCATCATTCAAACCTGCAAAAAGATGTCCAGGTACGCTTACTAAAGCATAAGGAAAGTTCTTGAGGGGTTGAGGCAATCCTCCATTCAGCGCTTG
>DATMNR010000206.1:0-3689 GCA_035568795.1 Ktedonobacteraceae bacterium | reverse complement strand
TGGACCGATAGCTCCTAAACCGATTGCAAGCGCGATAGCGAGTGAAGTGGTTGTACCAGTCACGTTGAAAACCTCCTTAAAGGAAAATCCTTTTGTGTATTGTTTGATGTTAATTTATGCAATCGCAGAACAAACTGCGAGTAGCAAGTATTGGAATAAACGAATACTCTATTTAGCCAGATACCATGGCTTCTTCTTCAGACTTATTCTGCTCAAATTGCTCCATTGCATGTTTTTCAGACTCATCCCCTGCTTCCTCATGGCTGGTAGTGCCAATTTCCAGGAAGACGAGTGTGAGCAAAGCGAAAATAAGCGCTTGTACAAAACCCACAAAGATTTCTAATGGGATGAAAATTGCATCAGAAACAAAGGGGAGAAGCCATGCGAAGACTGCCAGTACTGCGCTACCAGCAAAGATATTGCCAAAGAGACGGAAAGAAAATGAGAGAATACGAGATACCTCCGTGACAAGCTCAATTAGTCCAACGAAGAACTCGATAGGTCCCTGGAAGCCATGTCTAAAAGCTTTGAAGTTGAAATACTTGCTGAGTTGCTGCTTTGCTCCCAATGTATAGAAACCGAAGACCTGAGTGACAATTACGGAGACGAGCGCCAATGCTAATGTAAGATTGAGGTCACTTGTTCCGGGTCGAACCCAGGGAGTAAGCTTATCAGAATATTGTCCTAATAGGAAAAAGGTTGTTGGTACACTGAGATGTGCCGACCTGAGCGCTTCCAGGTTTACAGTTCCAATCGTATCTACGCCAGGGAAAATATCAAGTAAATTACAGAACAAAATGAATATGAAAAAAGCCGCAACAAGTGGAAAAAACTTTCTCGCCTTTACTTTACCAGATACACCCTCTGTGAGGTTTAACAAATATTCTATAATCCACTCAACAGCATTTTGCATACCCGAAGGTATCAGATCACGCTTGCGCGTTCCGAAATAGAAGACTAAGAGTAAAGCGATGATTGATATCCAGGTACCAAGAAGTGCATTTGTAACCGGAAGCGGGCCTATATAGAAGATCACTTCTGGCGGAATTTGTATTGGCTGAAGTTTCCAGAGCACGCGGTATCCTCCCTACTCACTGCGCCCTGCCAGGTCTGTTTTGTTATTGGTGGCTCCGTCTATCCTCTCTAGTCTAGAAAAGGCGTGCAAATAAACGGTACGCTCCATATATTCCTATTATCAGGCCAAGCAGCAGCCCGAGCAGCAAAAATAAAGTATTCTGATGTGTAATGCCATCAAAATAATTGCCTAAAATAGCACCTAGAGCCAAGGGAATTGCAATGGTGAAGCCTAGTTGCCCGGCTAACGCCAGGGATTCCCAAACAGAGGGCGGTGGTTTCTTATTCATCCGTATGATCCCGTCTGTTGTCTCTCATCTTTCTTCCATGCGGATTATAGCACACCAATATGTACAGTGCAACAGTTGATACAACGGCTGTCAGCCCTTGTGATTCTCACATTTGTCGGGAGCAAAACGTGCTATAATGAACGCATGTCAATCACCCCAATAACACAATCGAACATACATAATGTCAGGAAAACCGACCTGCTCAGCCTCACTCTACCACAAATGCAAGAATGGCTCCTGGAGAGGGGAGAACCAGCTTTTCGTGCGAAACAACTCTATAGCTGGCTTTACCAGCGCCTGGTTACCGACGTCTCCGTGATGAGCAATCTTCCACAGCCCTTACGTAACCGGCTTGCACAAGAAGCCAGCATTGGACCGGTGATCGTTCGGAGCGAACAACACTCCAAAGATGACCGCACGCGTAAAATTTTGTTGGAGCTTGGTGATGGGAAACTGATCGAATCGGTACTCATGCTGTATCCTCCCATTGGTGAAAGCCATGCACGGGCGACAGTTTGCCTTTCGACGCAGGCTGGTTGCGCTTTTGGATGTACATTCTGTGCGACAGGGCAGATGGGTTTTGATCGACATCTCACATCAGGGGAGATTGTAGCACAGGTGCTGATATTTGCTCGAGAATTAAGAGCTGCTCCATGGGCTGCAAAGGGACTTCCCGGCAGCGCTTCCATTGACCATATAACGAACATAGTTTTGATGGGTATGGGAGAGCCTTTGCATAATTATGACAATGTCTTGCAGGCGTTGCGTATCCTCAATAGTTCAGATGGCTTTAACCTGGGTGCAAGGCACATGACTGTTTCAACTGTGGGTCTGGTTCCTGCGATTCGCAAGCTCAGTCAAGAGCAGTTACAGGTAAATCTCGCTATTTCCCTGCATGCCCCGACTAATGAACTACGTAGTCGGACTATGCCAATCAATAAGAAATACCCATTAGAAGAGCTGATTGCTGCTTGTAAGGACTATATCGCTGTTACAGGACGGCAGGTGACATTTGAATATGTACTCCTGGCAGGCGTAAACGATACTGAGGAGGATGCTCATCAACTTGGCACATTGCTTGCTCCTCTGAAGCAGTTTGCTCATGTGAATTGCATTCCAGTCAATGCAACCTCCGCCGATTTTAAGTCGCCCAGCGGTGAGGCTATTAGTACTTTCCGTAAGGTGCTTTTTGAGCATAGAATAAGTAATAGTGTTCGTGCGGAGCGTGGAGATGACATCGCGGCAGCATGTGGACAATTAAGGACACATTTTGAAAAGAATCGCAAGCAACAATAGAGGGCAGGATGGCCACTTATGGCCATCCTGCCCTCTATTGTTGCTGTTTATTATCTTGCCTTTGGCAACTTGTCCATGGTTCTCAAGCAGCGGGTACAGATATTTACTGCGCGCTTAACACCATTGATTTCGATACGACGGCGCTGTACATTCAGCACAAAGCGTCGTCGCGTGCGCTTTTGCGAAAAATTAACATTGTTGCCATACATCGGCTTGCGTTCGCATATCTCACAACGACCAGACATATAACTCTTCCTCTCTACTTCATCTAAAGGCTTGGTGTAGCTTCTCAAGCGTCCCTTGATAATACAGTCTGCCTCTGATATACTGCATATGTTTCTATCTCTTTCATCTCGTATTAGATTTTTAACGAGAAGCCAATCTGGCAATGATATGTAAAGAGAACCTGAACACGCCATGCGAGTATACCATGTTCTCACTTGTGTTGGCAAGAGTCAGGGGTATATAAAAGAGAAAAGACATGCGCATGCCCAAAACACCTGCCGTCCAACCTCAACAGAGAACAAACCATCTTGGAAAGATAGAAGTACTGCCTAACGCAATTCACACAATCGCTGTGCAAGCCATCACCGAATCGTATGGCGTTGTTGGCATCACTGCACCTCGCCTTCGTAATGGGCAGGCGGTGTTCCTCCCACACGATCGTCTCAATCAGGGCGTGCAGATTCGTATTGTTGATAATCAAATCACGGTCGAGGTTTATGTTGCTTTGGAATATGGTCTTCGCATATCGGAAATAGCTCACAACATCATGAGTGCTGTCAAATTCTCTATCGAAAAGATGCTCGGCGTTCCGGTGGCTCAGGTCAATGTGAACGTACAAGGGCTCAGCCAGGATCCAAATAAATAGATTATCAGAAGTCTAGGGACGCCCTGTTGATGGGCGAGCACCCGTTGGAGTGACTAACAATGCAGGAACATACACCGCTAACGCCGGGTGTGCGCTCACAACGCCCTCGAAGAATTAGCGTCTTCGATGGCCAGGATCTGAAAAAGGCTATGTTGGCA
>DATMNR010000205.1:0-8987 GCA_035568795.1 Ktedonobacteraceae bacterium | reverse complement strand
CTTGCGGCATGATCGGCCCTACGAACGGCTCAATATCACGGGGATCAGGGGACTTTCCGAGGCCCAAAAGACTACATTGCGCTCTTTAGGAGCTTTTGAGGAACTTATCTTGGAGTAACTCTTTGGACTCAGTCTAAAGAGTCTCCTGGTTCTCTTTTGAAAGGAAACTCCGCTCGAGGTCAGTGCTTTAAAGCCAGATGCGGGCTTGCTGACTCAGGCCCGTGAACTCAGACAGTTGGAACGTGTGGCTGCCATTTATAGGAGCCACCCATCGTTTGCCACACCAGATCGCTTGATTCTCGCGATCAAGAGACTTCTTACAAGTGAAACATTTCGGATATTCGAGAAATAGGGCGAAAACTGGTCACAAATACTTTCCCGATGAGTCTCATTGAATGAGTAGAACTCTCATATGAGTATGCGCATTCCGCAAAAACACGTACATGAGAGGGAAAAACAAGAAATGCATTACAAGAAAAGGAGTATTCTCAATGACACCCGAAGAAATCACACAGTTTATTCAAGGTGGCGAGTGGGTCAGTATCACCACTGAACTCCGCCCAAGCACCAATAAATCAGCAACAGGAGACATCCAACCGTTTTATTGTTCACGAGTTTTTACGTATTCCCCTCCTGACCAATTTGCCTGTACTGTGATGAATTATGCGGATGCCAATGGAAAAGTGCCGTTGGTGAAAATTGTTATCAAAGGGCATAACGCCTGGCAGGGAGAGCATCCGATTGCACAGGGCGCGTACAACCTTGACTACATTGCAGACGAAGCGTATGAGGTGACTCCCCTGCATCAAGGCTTTGCCAATGTCGCGAACACCTTTCCAGGCACTGGTCTCACCACATGGGAAGTCAATGTCATGCAAGATGTAAAAGGAAAAGGCTTTCCTTTGTTTAGCCTTGTAGAAGGCCAAACGTATGTCGACTATGACCTCATTTATATCTACAATGACATGCTTTTTAATGGGAGTAAAAACGTTGATGGTCGTGCTTTTGACAAACCTGAAAACAGGCCAACAAATTTGCAAATTCCGCTGGTGAGACAGAAATAACTTATCAGCATGATGAAGATTGGGGCTGCGATGGATACATGTAGTCACAACGAAGCCCGTCCATTGTTAATGGACGGGCAATGAAAACAAGGTGCATGGGCTACTCGAAGTGTTCATGCCTTTTGTCTTCGAGTGTTTCTACAATCTCTCTTACATTCACAGATGCACTTGTTGCCCTGGTTGTCGCGGCACAAATTGAGTGCCGTCATTGATGAAAACCAGTCGCTGATCCTGAATCTGGACAATCATGTCGATTTTGCCATCACCGTTCACATCTTTGAAAACTGCAGTAACTGGTGTTAAATCCTGGCCATTGCCAAAAAGGGTTGGGCCATTATAGATACGCGCATGTGTTGTATCTCCCCCGGGCAATTCGATAATCATGACGTGCCTGTTGAGGTTGAGAAAGATAAAATGTGAAGGATTGATTACACTATCGTTGTGCCCAACTACTGCGTCGACCTGATACGTGCGAGGACGGCCATATGTTACATCATCCTGGTGAACTTGCCACCACGAACCCAGCGTGTTCATCATAAGGAAGAGAGCTGCCATCAAGAGCATACCAACAACAACAGCAATCAAAGCGAAGCGCTTATCATGACGCCAATCCTGCCTCCATATTGGGGCAACATCATGTGACAGCTTACCGCTGTTAGGATAAGGATTGGTATGAGTACGTCTTTGATGAACAGATGCACCTTTGGATATGTCTACATCGTCAAGTGTATCGCGTTGAACTGGCTGATTATATCTACGCACACTACTATGAGGACGCGTTATATAATATTCTTCGTCTTCTTCAATTTCGTAGTCAGATTGCTGGGAAAACTTACTTGCCTGTGCAGCCCTCATAGCGTTTACCTCCTAATTAGATAGTCTGTTCTAAACTATAATACATTAGTACAAACGTTCTTGTCAATAGTTTTTGTTACGAATTACACAAGCTGATGAAAACTCATCGCATAAAATGTGATGAATTCGTGTTGTCAGTAATAGTTTCTGTATTCAAGTTGTGATATCAGAAGCTTATGTTTTAGATGTGGTGAAATATGCATGAAGATAAGGTATGGCACCTGGCAGACCGGAATTGTGCCTGCAAAGGAGCAAAATCATGAACGTTCAGGAAACCCAGATTTTAGATAGCGAAGAACAACGTGAGAAGCGCAAGCGAGGTAATTCGTGGTTTGCTATGTTGCTTGCTTTATTGAGTATCCCTTTGATCATCATTGGCATTGGTCTCCTGATCTTCGCCAGTATTACACTTGCCGGAGTCGCATTTCTGATACTTACCATATTGCTTCTCGTCGTGGGATTTAGTCTTCTCGTTACGGCCGGAGTATATCTAATAAATTCCACTGAACGTGTTGATACTCGTCGCTTTTCAATGGATAAACATCCGCATATTGTAGTCAAGAATGAAGTTGGGACAATTCATATTAAAGCAAATAAGACTACAAATAGCGTTACTTTTCAGACGAAACGCCATAGCAAGCGGTTTGGGAAGGCTTCTAATGAAAGCTGGGTGAGCTACGAACAGTTGAAAGAGGGAAATGAGATCAGGGCAGATGTAGAACGGGTTTATGCTCCCGGCACCAATCTTCCACAAAGTATAGATTTCAATATTACCGTACCGCATGATGCCGATCTGGAGATAAACACCAATGTAGGCGATATCTGGGTTACTGGTATCAGCGGTCAATTATCCTTATTAAGCGATATCGGTTCGATTTACGTAAAAGAAGGCCTTCTCACCGGGAATTCGGTGCTGAAGACCAACCTCGGTTCGGTCAATTTCCATGAAGCTATCGATCCTTCTGGCAGTTACCAGCTTGCCACAGAAACTGGCTCAGTCTATGCTATCCTGCCTGATGATACGCCTTTCGAGTTGGATGCCAGCACCAGTTTTGGCAATATCACGACTGTTGTTCCGAATATGAAAATGGCTTATCGAACAATCAGTGAGGTTCACGGCGACGCTGGAATTCCTCCTCGTGCAAGCTTGAAGCTAAGCAGTATCACTGGCTCTGTGAGTGTGTTTGAGGGGTCAGATGGACAAATCCCAAACTGGAGTGAGAGCTAGATTGTGTTTTTCATACACAGATCTCGCTGGACTCATTCTCGCCAATAGCTTTGGCAGGCTCGAAGCGGCATGTAGTTACGAAATTTCTTCATCTACGTGTTATGTACAGCAATAATAATCTCTTGTTAATAACAGCAGCTAGAGAGGATTTTCTTAAAATGTTCGATCAAACATTCCAACTCAAAGCGAATACGAACTCATCTTCCAAGTTGATATTTATCGTCGAAGATGATGAGGAGATCGGCAATCTCCTTCTCCAGATTATTGAACAAGAGACCATCCATAAAGCCATCCACCACGTCAACGCTCGTAACGCACTCGATGCACTGGCGCGAACTATGCCGCATCTTTTACTTATTGACTATAGCCTGCCTGAAATGAATGGCCTTGAACTTTATGACTGGCTTCAATCCTTTGAACATCTCAAACATACCTCTACGATCCTAATGAGTGCACGCAACCCACCATTAGAAGAGATTCACAGGCGAAGTATCATCTTTATACGCAAGCCGTTTGCAGTAACAGAACTCCTGGCCATCATCAGGAAGTTATTTACTAGCATGGATTATAAGGCCTGACGTTTGCAAGTTATTTGCGGTCTTCTTTTCAATCCTATTACAGGATGACAGTACATAACAAATGTCTAGCCAACATCAGATAAGCCATGATACAATAGGCCCATTACATCATCACTATTGAAATGGGTACATATTGCTCATCATGCACGACATGATTTATACGCTGGCGGAAGCTTTTCACGTTCAGCACAAACAACTTTATATTGTGGGGGGGACAGTACGCGACGTACTCCTACATCGAGAGGACTCGAACGACGAAGACCTGGCAACTGATGCTACGCCCGATGAAATCAAACGCATCGTCGCGCCTACGCATCCTCTTGCTATTGTCCTCGTTGGAGAACGTTTTGGAACAGTGCGTCTCCATTACCCTCATAACATCGTTGAGATCACTACCTTTCGCAGTGAGAAATACAATCCTGATTCACGCAAACCTGAGGTGTGTTTCGGAACGGTGCTGGAGGATGACTTGCTGCGACGAGACTTCACAATCAATGCCATGGCTTGCCATCCATTGACAGGAGAAATCATCGATCCATTCGGAGGTCGACAAGACCTGGAAGCGCATTTGCTGCGTGCTGTAGGCAACGAGCCCGATAAGCGCTTCGATGAGGATCCACTACGCCTCTTGCGAGGTGTGCGTTTCGCCGCCCAACTTGACTTTACCCTGGAAACCGCAACCCGGCGCTCAATCGTACGCCAGTCTGTTAAGTTGCAAAAGATTTCGCGTGAACGAATACGCGATGAGATGAATAAACTGCTGGTTTCTGCGAATCCTGCCAAAGGTCTGGATTTACTGGTTGAGTTGGGGTTGATGGAGTGGATCGTGCCAGAAGTACTCGCGTTGCGCGGAGTTAGTCAACAAGCCTTGAAAGCGGTACATACAAAAGATGTCTATGCTCATGTACTACGTGTCGTTGAACGCTCATCTCCTCGACTGGTCTCTCGCTGGAGCGCGTTGTTGCACGATATTGCGAAACCTCGTACACGAACCGTAGAAGACGGCAAAGTCCACTTTTTCGGACACGAGGATGTTGGAGCCTACATGGCACGAGATATCCTGAAACGTTTGCACTTTGACCGAGATTTTATCGAGAGCGTGTCGAAAATTGTGCGCTTGCACATGCGCGCGAACGCCTATACTTCGGACTGGACAGATGGTGCAGTGCGTAGACTCATGCTGGATAGTGGAAATGATCTGCCTGATCTACTTGACCTTTCGCAAGCTGACATCACCAGTTATCGCGCAGATAAAGTTACCCGAGCAGTTGCTCGCGTAACTGAACTCAGAGAGCGCTGCCAGCGATTGAGTGAAGAAGCTGAACGAATGCCTCTAAAAAGTCCTCTGGATGGAAACGAGTTGATGGTGATATTTGGGCGCGGCCCAGGGCCATGGTTACGACCAATCAAGGATCACCTGCTAGGTATGGTTATCGATGGGGCGCTTGCTCCTGATGACAAGGAAGAGGCCGTAAAGATAGCAAGAGCAATGCAAGATAAAGAGG
The DNA here is from genome assembly GCA_035568795.1 of Ktedonobacteraceae bacterium. Taxonomy (GTDB): domain Bacteria; phylum Chloroflexota; class Ktedonobacteria; order Ktedonobacterales; family Ktedonobacteraceae; genus DATMNR01. The sequence continues at coordinate 3,757 of DATMNR010000205.1, read as the reverse complement.
TAGATCAATGAGTGCGATGCGTGATGAGATTGTACAATTCCTCAATGACTACCTGCAGGTTGAGAAGTTCAAGGATTTCTGTCCTAACGGGATGCAGGTGATTGGACGTCCCGAAGTTGAGCGGGTTGCCCTGGGAGTCAGTGCCAACCTGGAATGTTTCCGCATCGCTTCAGAAAGCCGTGCTGATATGTTGATTGTACATCACGGGCTTTTTTGGGAAAATATACCGCGTACAGTTGGTACCATGTTGAAGGCACGATTGAAAATGCTTTTCGAGCAGGATATTACGCTGCTAGGCTATCATTTACCCCTGGATGCGCATGCAGAGGTTGGAAATAACGCGCTGTGGTTAAAGCACCTGGGCTTCACGGTCGAGGACGACACATTGGGCCTCACACGAGGGCAAGCGATTGGAGCAATAGGTACTGCTACGAAACGTCAGACTTTACACGACCTTGTAGAACAGGTCAATTTGCTTGCAAGCGCCACAGCCCATGTCTATGCATATGGACCACAAACTGTACGGCGCCTCGGTGTCGTAACAGGCGGTGGACAGGGATATGTAATAGAAGCCATCGCAAATGGCTGTGACACGTTTCTAACTGGAGAGATTGGCGAACCAACAGAAGCAATTGCGCGCGAAGAGGGGATTAATTTTATCGCCGTTGGACACTATAATTCAGAGAAAATAGGCGTACAGGCGCTTAGCAATCTTTTACAGACGCAATTCGGAGTAGAGACATTTTTCTGCGATGTACCTAACCAGGTATAATACATACACAAATACCGGCATACACCCTATGCAAAGGATACGACGATGACAAAGGCACACAACAAATCAGGAACAGGATCTCAAAAGCCTGAAACTGGTAACACAAAGACAACCCCAGCTAACAAGCAGGAGACAGGTACTTCTTCTACTCCGGGTAGTAAGAGCCAACCCAATTCACCTAAACCACAATCAACGCCTTCGATTAACATTCAAACTGAGAAGAGTACTGAGAAGCAGGGTAGCAAGAGCGGCAAGCAAGTAATAGGTGGTACGGCGGTTCAGGGAGCAAAATCAACTCAGCCTAAAGAAATCAAAGCGACATCGCCGTCACAACAGGAGTCTGAGAGTTATAACCGCGAAATGCGCAGGCGCATGCAGCACATGGGCACCGGCCCTTATGGAGGAAGTCCAACTAATGCTGTGCGTGATAGGAGACAGAAGCGCATTGATAAACGCAAACAGCAGCAGGAAGAAGTGAAAAAGACAGTAATAACAAAAGGCCCTAGTACTGACATCAAACTTGGACGCAAAAACACGTATTTTGTACTTGGGACACTCGCTTTGATAGTTCTGATTATTGTAATCGCACTTATCATTCGTCACCCATTCTAAAAAGGAAACCAAATTAATGCCAAAAATGTATGGATGGGTGCGTGAGGTAGTGCCAGAAAGCCCAGCAGACCGAGCAGGGCTACAGCCCGGTGATCTTATTCGCACAATTAACGGTCAAGCGATTCGTGACCTGGTAGATTATCGTTTTTACGTTGCTGATGAAGAGTTGACGATTGGCTTTGAGCGGCAACTGAATCAACACGAAATACTTATCTCAAAAACTTATGATGAGAACCTGGGAGTGCTTTTCGGCGAAGAACCAGCACCATTTATCCGGCAGTGCGCCAATAAATGTGTCTTCTGTTTTATCAAAGGACTACCGGAACGGTTCGCTCCACAGCCTGGTTTGCCGCATGGCATGCGTTCGACGCTCTACATCAAAGATGATGACTACCGCTACTCATTTCTTTTTGGTAATTTCATCACACTCACCAATTTAAAAGAACATGACTGGCAACGTCTTGACGAGCAGAAACTGACTCCACTCTATGTCTCAGTCCATACAACCGATCCCGACCTGCGGCGCAAGATGGTCGACGGCCCGCGTGCAGGGGACATCATTGAGCATATTCAACGCCTGGGGAGTATGGGTATCACCTGTCATACACAACTTGTGCTCTGCCCACCGATTAATGACGGTCCACATCTTGATCGCAGCATTCATGATTTGGCCGAATTGAGACCAACTGTCGAGTCAATTTCCGTTGTCCCTGTCGGTTTGACAAAGTACAACAACATGATTAAGACTGGAGACCTACCCCCGCTACGTCACTACACACGAGAAGAGGCCGAGGCGGTCATCGAGCAGGTCGAGGTATACCAGCATCGCTTCGAGACTGCGGATCCTGATGGGAATCCGTTTGTCTACCTTTCGGACGAATGGTATTACCTGACAGGACGTGAATTCCCACCCGCGAGGCACTACGGCTCGTACGCACAGATTGAGAACGGTGTGGGCATGACACGCTATCTGATGGACCAATGGGCACGCAGTAAACGCAAACTTCCGATGAACCTATCTCAACCGCGACGAGTCACAATGGTCACGAGTATGATGGCACGGCCTGTAATCGAAGAGTTCGCGGAAGATTTACGCAAGGTTGAGGGGCTTGAGGTACAGGTATTACCTGTTGTAAATACCTTCTTTGGGGCGGAAGTCACTGTTGCCGGATTACTCTGCGGTCAGGACGTGCTGGCAGCACTTGAAAAGCACGGTAACCTGGGAGACCTTGTTCTGTTACCACGTGTAATGCTGGATAATGCCGGCGAGCGCTTCCTGGACGATACGACAGTAGAAGAGTTCAAGGAGGGGATTCCAATGAGAGCCGAATTTGTGCGGAATGCCCAGGAGACGATTGAAGCGATTCGTTCGTTGAATTGATAGATTGTTCAGAAACTACACGCAAAATTAGGGATATAAAACAATGCAACAAGTTTGTCACAGATGCAAGCAAAAGTTTTCATCTTCTGAGATGATCCAGGTCAGTCTCAGTGCTAATGGTGAATACGAACTTTGGACAGAGGAGCGTGTTGCCTGGTATCGTAGCCGTTGGAAGAAATTACCTCGTCTGGTATGGCTCTGTAGCTCCTGCTATCATTTAGAGCATGTTAGATAGTTCCTTCATAAGAGAGGCCTAACATACTGCATGCTGATAGTACCTTGGCGTAGTACGACTTCGAGCTAATGAAGTTACTACATTCGGGTGTTCAACCACCAAATTTTATTTCCTTTCGACGTAAATCAAGCTACATGCATATCGCACCTGCATCACATGTAATAATTCTGGTAACTCACTCTCAATACAAATCAATCCCAGTCTCAATCAACATTTAATTGAACTATGTTTGTCGTTGTTACCTTTATCGATGACATGCGTTCTACGTTCGTTCTTCAGCACCCTCTTTAAATACTTCTATTTTTTTGAAGCTGCATCGGAACAAAGCTGAGCTGTTGATAGTTCTCTTTTTTAGCCGTTTATTGGAATATAATACCTACTATATAGTACTTACCTTTGGATACTGCCATTTTGTGCCTAGTTATTTCAAACCCTGGCTCCTGTTACAATGCTTCTATTACAAATAGAGGAATTACGAGATGATACGCTTAAAGATAAAAGAAGTTGCAGCCTTAAAAGGGCTGAGTATGGCAAAATTGGCAAGGCGTGCAGATATTGATTATAAAACAGTTCAGCGTATTTTTCGTGACCCTTATCGAGAAATTACAACAACGACTCTTGATAAGCTAGCGACTGCTTTAAATGTGCCTGTTACTGACTTACTAGAGAGCGTTCCTGTTGTAGAAGGACAATAAAGGAATTGATCGCTAGGAGGATGCATGCTAGCAACACAAGAGTTGATTAACCAAATTATGGA
>DATMNR010000204.1:0-4676 GCA_035568795.1 Ktedonobacteraceae bacterium | reverse complement strand
AGTTACACCAGCCGCACCAACATTAAAAGCCACGGGAATCGTTGTATGCTTTGGCAAAGCAGTATGATTGCTATATTGCAAACGCATATACTCAAAGGATGACCCGGTGATAGCAACTTGCGAAAGTGTATTATCAACTTTGAGCATTACTGTTATGTAGCGCATACCTTTAGCTGCTTGCTGGCCCTGAATACTCAAGCTCGAAATGGCACTGGTAAGTGTCCAATTCAGTCCAAAATACTGCATCTGCCCATTTAGCTTGATAGTCACTGGTTGATATTTGCTTAGATTTGCATTCCGCATGAGGGGGATAAGCATTTGCGCCTCGTTTGTAGCGCCTAACACTAATGTAAGCTGATTCACAGAATCATTCGAAGGCACAGCAAAATCTACAACACTGGTTTGAGACGCCCCTGGAGCAACACTTACTACCGAGTTTACATATGTTGGGCTGACAATCGATTTATCCGGCACAATCAAACGAGCTATAGTAGCAAAACTCCAAAGCACTTTGATCTCTGTTTGATTGTGCTCTCTAAGGTTTAAGCGAACCATTCCATTTGTGCTGGTGTTGGGATCATTGATAAAACTTTGCGACTGCTGAACATTTAAGATAGTTACATCAACACCAGCATATGGAACTGAGGAATTGATTGCCGTGGTCGTCACAGGTGGCTGTATAACAACAAAACCAGGCAGTCCTACTCCTAGAAAACCAGCGATAGCATACGCGATAACGCCTAATACAAGGAGCAATGCCAATAGCAGTAACATAAACCCTCTTCTGCCCATGCTCCTTTTCTTTGGAGCAGGCGAGTAGGGATAATTCTGCTCACCTCGTTCCTGAAATGACTGTGTTCCAGAGGGTGGGTTGCTCTGCTGACCTAATTGTAAAGTTGGTACTGTATACAACTGGTTATCTTGTTGAACATTAAGCTCGTGTTGAGTAGCTTCCTGATTTATCTCTTGCAAGTGCTCTGGATTGTAAAAAGTTTGTTCTGGTGGCTTCTGTTGATTTCTGGATAGCATGGCTTCCACAGTTAAACCACACGCGGCGCAAGTACCCGAACTTGTGACAATAGGTGCTCCGCATCGCGGACAATAACGAGGGAGAACCTGTGCCATAGTTTGCTTCTCTTCCTTTCACAAGTACTATACTACGATACATTACCATTCAATCATTGTAGCATAACCAGCCTGAATATCTATGAAACAGATCACATACCTCAGGGCAATCGCATCTAATTGTGGGTGATAGAATACAGACCAAAACAGCGTGAAGGCGAGGTGGGAAGATAGAAAAGGCGAGCAAGAAGCCGCTGCAAAGCTATTTTGAGGCGATAGAAGATCCGAGAGTCGAGCGAACCAAGCAGCATAAGCTCATGGCTATCATCATCATTGCGATCTGTGGCGTCCTATGTGGAGCGGAAGGATGGGTAGAAATTGAAGAGTTTGGGAACGTGAAACGAGACTGGCTTGACACCATCCTCGACCTGCCCAATGGGATTCCTTCCCATGATACATTCGGACGGGTCTTTGCACGGATGGATCCCAAACAATTTGAGAACTGCTTTCTGCAATGGGTAGGCGGTCTCGCTGAGAAGATCTCCGGAGTCATTGCCACCAGGTGGCAAGACCTTGAGGCGTTCACATGACAGAGGGAGAGGGAAAAAGCCTTGCATATGGGAGAGTCGCCTGGGCGGCGGAGAATCGGCTGGTCCTGGCACAGGTCGCAGTGGACGAGAAATCCAATGAGATCACGGCTATTCCAGCGTTCCTGCAGCAACTGGCTCTGGAAGGCTGCCTTGTGACGATCGATGCCATGGGAACGCAAACCGCCATTGCTGCACAGATCATCGAACAAAACGGAGGCTATGCCTTGGCCCTCAAAGAGAATCAAGGGACATTGTATGAGGAGGTGCAGGATACCTTTACACTCGCTCAAAAAGAGCAGTTTGCACACATCCAGCATCAATTCCACGAAACTATCGAGAAAGGGCATGGTCGCCTGGAGATCCGCAAACACTGGATGATAGACGATCAGGAGTGCCTGAACTAGCCTTCATGAGGGAGGAAAGTGGAAAGGCTTGCGGGCCATTGGGATGGTGGTTGCCCAGCGGCGCATTGGGCAAGAGGTCAGCACGGAAACGCGCTATTATCTGCTCAGTTTTGCCAGAGACGTTCAGCGCTTTGCTACCTCGGTTCGCAGCCATTGGGGCATTGAAAACTGTGTGCATTGGGTGCTTGATATGGCTTTTCGAGAAGACGACTCACGGGTTCGTGTTGGCTACGCTGCTCACAATTTGGGGGTGCTCCGTCACCTGGCTCTCAATCTGTTTCGACAAGAAAAGACCGCCAAAATCGGGATCAAAGCCAAACGACGCACCGGCTGGGTGCAGTAATGACTCTCTCTTGAAAGTTTTGGCGGGTGCTCATGAGATGCGATTGCTCTGCCCTGGTGAATGCTGGGATTGACAACAAGCCAGAGGAGTAGGAGCTGCTTTCGCCAGAATGCTTGTGGAAGATGCCACCACTTTCATGGTGGGATTGACCAGGAGGTTTTGTTGTGCTGTTTCACCGTGATGATGACTTCCCCGCTTTCAAGACGCGCTCCCGCCATGCTTGTATCGCCCTGGCGTGCAGGGGGTAATGGCTGTAGGTATCGAGCCGGAGGCGATGTCGGAAGCGTGTCTCTCCTCTGAAGTGCTCTTCAGACACGCTTTGGAGGTAGTTGATGAGTCGGCGGTGCGTTTCATCCAGTTGGCTCAGGACCTCGGAGAGCGCAAGGCTCCGTTTCTGTTCTATCATCTGCGCATTGAAAGCATCGATGCCGCCGTACTGGACGTATCGCGGTGGCTTCTCCCCGTTGCTGACTTTGGGCAGATACTTCAGCGCCTCCTCCTCCCAGATAGTCACGTGCGCAAGGATCTCTTTCACCGACCACTCTCCCATGACGCCAGGCTCGAGCAGCTGTGCATCGGACAGGCCAGTGTAGGACTCCTTGAGCGCCGTCCACACCGTCTCCAGTCGTTTCAGAAGCTGTTGCTTATCCATGATTCTGAGGGTGTCTCCTTCTGGTTGATACTTGCCTGCGAGCATCACGAACTGGCCTGGTCTCCGATACGCCATCTTGCTGTGTCTTCCAGGTCGTGTAAGCACCTGGGAGGCAGACGGCGCAGGGTCGGTAGCCAGCTGCCCGCGCGTCTTCTGAAGTCGCGAAGAAGACGCGGTTGATGACATAGCCTCCTCGGGCAATGGCGCGCAGTGCGGCGGGGCAGTCGAGACGAGCTGTCGATGTGGTTGCGACGGTGACCAGCCAGCGTTCCTGGCACAGCGCTGACATACGGCTTCCCATCGGGACCAACGAGTTTCCAGATCTGGCTCATTCGTCCCCTTTCATTGTACGCACGATCTAGGGTTGCAAAGTGCCATCTTGCACCTTCGCCAGAAGCTTCATCCAGGCGAGGACTTGCGGCATCGAGGAGGGCCTCGTGAACCGGTACGGGATGTCATGATCACCACCTACCCCAGCTTCTAGCTCCTCCCTCCTCTTCTCCAGTGGATTCATGTCCCTTCCCTCTCGGGCGTTTCCTCCCTTCCTGCTCTCGCGAAGCTCCAGTTCGGTGAGGACAGCGATGGATGTCGTCCGCTCGTTCCCATGTGTTGACGTTCTCCATGCCGTCTCTGGTGAACCGATCAGCCGCTCTTGCAGGAAGCGTGCTGCCGTGACCGAAGTGGACTCCAGTCCTTGGTTCATGCGCACGAGCTGCCCGTTCATCTCTTCAGGAGAGAGAGAAGAAAACACACGCAGGCGATTGGGTCCAAGCGCACGATAGCGCCGAAGAAACTGAAACAAGGCAGAAAGCTCACTCAGCGTCGTTGATTTCCACTGCCAGGGAGGCTGTGAATCTCCCTGGATAGCGACACGATAATACATGCTCCGCCTCCTTTTCTTCTCTACGAGCAATGCGTTTCTTTTCTTTGTTTGCCTACAAAGAGTATACTCTGTAAGGCTGAATGGTGGCTATCGGATTCTTGCTTTCACATGGCCTCTTGCTGTCTTCATGCAAAATGGGCTGCTTCTGCTCAAAGCTGCACACATTCCTGCGCGCCATCTGTCCCCATAACGCCGACTTTTGTGCATGTTCATTGAGATGGGAAGAAGCGCGAAGGTTGAGCAGAAGCGATCTGTCGTCGGTCTCATATCCTGGCGCATTTCTGCCAGATAACCAGGCTTCCGATTGGCTTGAGAAGAGCTCTGGGCGATTTTTGAAAAAGTCTCTACCTCATACTGTGGCGTGTCATTGTAGCTCATCCATTTTGGCGCAATTCACGAAGAATGCAGCCAGCAAATGTGTCACATACAATGGTTTTTCCGCAAACCCGATGATGAAAAGCTCAAGCGCAACGAAGAGGGGGATGTAGATCTGTACAGCGAGCCATCTCTTTGTTTGAGTCTTCTCTCATTTTTTCCTTGCATCATCGGCTTTGCGGAAGAACCCTTTTATCACCTCCCATTTAGATGCGATTGCCCTGAGAGGGAGTGGCGAACACCTGGACAACAGGATCATTGCTCTGATACAGTAGAGGAAAACAGTATGTAACGCACCGCGCACGCGGTGAAGGAGGGTTTGAATGCCTACCTGGACGACCTTTTCACTCTTCTTGTTGGCAGC
>DATMNR010000203.1:0-5248 GCA_035568795.1 Ktedonobacteraceae bacterium | reverse complement strand
GACATACGGGTGGCAAATTCAATACGGATTCTAGCTCTCACAGCCAATCCCTTCACTCCTGAGTACTTATGTTCGTCACAACATCTACTTGATGTACTTATAAATGAATTAGTGGACAGATGTCCACCAATCATTGATGTTATCTCTGGATACTCACATAACTAACGTAATGTAACTTGGTAACGTAGTTAATCTTGGAGGGGAACAATCAGGAATGCTCATCCATGCTGTTTGCCTCCTGTAAGCTGAGTGATAGCTGATCATCTTACGCGGCTCCGATTAGATCAGCTATCAAAGGCTCTTCCAAAATATCACAAGTTTCACACAATTTCTCAAATCCCTACCTGGATTTCCTTCAAAATTATGACAATGTTCCCAAAATGAGTTAAAATACATGATATCCATAGGGAATTGGTGGGAGTTAAAAGGAGAGTACATATGACCATTGATCTTCATCAAATGAAAAATCGACTCGAAGCTAAACGTGATGAACTGCGAACTAACATATCTGGACTAACGGAAGCACATCCTGTTCCAACTGATCCTATTGAAGCAAGCCAAGGACCTAATGAATTCGAGGATATAGCCGTAGACTTTTTAGAAATACAGGAGGAGCAGTCGGTTCTTGTTAATGAGCAGGCTCTATTGACTGAAGTGCTACAGGCTTTGAAGCGTATTGACGATGGGACGTATGGTTTATGTATTGTTTGTGGAAACCCAATTCCAGAGAAGAGGCTCGAAGCTATTCCCTGGGCAGCTCGAGATGTGAAATGTGAGCAAGCTTTAGAACAAAGAAATCTGAGTAGAGAAGAGATCTACGAGGAACAGAGCTACTAGAATCAATAGAAAAGCATGTAACCTTTTCAAGAATCGCAAGATCGGGTACAATACAGATGCCTGCCGCCGAAGAAAAGGAGAAAATATTTAAGTGAAATACAGACGAGCGCGTGTCTATGATGCTCTTGCACTTCTCACCGCGATTTTAGTTCTGGTCCTTGATCAATGGACAAAGACATGGGTTGTGACAAACCTTTCCCTATCATTCTCTGGTCCTTCTCTCATTGGTGACTATCTAACTTTATATTATATTAAAAATAATGGAGCAGCATTTAGCTTATTCGCAAACAGCATAGTACTGGTGCTCTTAATCATATTGGCCATTGGAGTGATCGCGTATCTTTACATACGCAACATCAATACTGGTAGCCTGTGGTATAAGCTCATATTTGGTTTGATAATTGGTGGAGCATTGAGCAATTTGATTGACAGAGTGCGTCATGGTGGGTATGTCGTAGACTTCATCTCTTTTAATATTCCCCAATTTAATTTTCATTTCGCAATTTTTAATCTCGCTGATGCTGCCATTTCTGTAGGAGTAATATTGCTCTTTGTTACTCTCTTATTCGGAAGCGTACTAAAACCAGAAGAAGCTGCAAAGAAGGTACAATCTGTACAGAAAACTCCTCTAACTCCACCCTCTGTAACAGGTAGCGAGCTAGTGCAGCCTTCGAAAGAACACGATGCACAAAATTAGCTCCGATACATCTAAAGAAACACTTACATTCAGTATTCAAGCAGAAGAGGCAGGTATGCGGCTCGATCGCTATCTCACTTTTGTGATGGCTGGCATTTCACGTACCACAATTCAGCAATTAATAGAGAATGGAGAAGTACTAGTCAATGGGCGTTATGGCAAGTCTGGAAATACTCTTAAAGCCGAAGATGAGGTACAGGTAACGTCAGTCGATATGCATGATAAGCCCATGAGCATAATACCGCGATCACTTCCACTTGATATCATATATGAAGACAAAGACTTGCTAGTGGTGAACAAGGCTGCTGGAATGGTGGTTCATCCTGCTCCTGGTCACCATGATGATACCCTGGTTAATGCCTTAATTGCCCATTACCCTGACATCACGAGGGCGGATACAGAACTACGACCAGGAATAATCCATCGTCTTGACAAAGATACTTCAGGTCTGATTATCATTGCTAGAAATGCGGTCACGCATTCAGCTTTAGCGGATCAGATGAAGCGCCATGAAATAGTCAAACGCTATTTAGCTCTCGTGGAGGGCATTGTAGCATTAGATCTGGGTAGTATCGATGCTCCTATCGGACGGAATCCACGACATCGCCAACAAATGGCAGTCACTGTGGTGAAAAGTAAAGAAGCCCGAACGCACTTTCGCGTTCAGGAACGTTTTAACCGGCACACTTTGCTGTTATTGGAGTTGGAAACAGGGCGCACTCATCAAATACGTGTGCATTTAAAAGCTATAGGCCATCCTATCGTAGGTGATCCTGTTTATGGATCTGGAAGTATCAACCGTGGCTTAACTCTCAGACGTCAGTTTCTGCACGCATATCAGCTCAAATTTACCCATCCATCTACAGGGGATGTCTTAAATCTTGAGGCTCCACTTCCTGAAGATTTGCAAGCTGTACTCAACCAAAAAAGTTTCCTGTAGCCCTCTGGTAAAATCCTGGTATCTGAGGTATAATACTTTTATCAACGAAACAACATTTGATCGTACTATATTTCCCCAGTCCCATATTATGAGCCGCTTGTAGCCTGATTGTTAAGCAACAGGTTTTACTATTTCACTTCTAATCTTCAGGTTTCCGATTACAGGTTTCTCCGACGTTTGTCGGTATTTCTTCAATGTTTTTTTGTCTAAGAGGAAAGGAGTAACCTGAAAATGCCAGTTTTAGAATCAACAGATGAAATAACTCCACGCAGTGTTTTACGTCATCGACCAATTGGAGGTAAAACTGCTACCTCTGGAACGGAGTCTAACATACCAGCCAGCACGACTCCTGTTGCCCAGAGAGCCTCGCGGGTTCGTCCTAAGAACACAGATATTGCAGAAGACGTAAATGAGTGGCAGCGTGGAGAAGTTGAAGTAACCAAAGCTGATCGAAAGACTACCAAACCACAGCAAGTGAAAACAACATCGCAGAAACTACCCAAAGCTCCAAATCCAGGCCGACTACGGAACAAGCGAGAGTCCTGGCAAGGAGCTCACCCTTTGCTTTATCTGGGTGTTGGTATGATCGCGATGCTGGCTTTATGGACATTACTCACATCAGCAATAGGTTGGTGGAATACAACTTGGGACGATTTGCATTATGGCCGTCCTCGCACGTTCCAGATAGATGCCTTTGTTGGCCATAACGAAACGACTGGAACCCCTAGCCATTTTATAGCAATTAATTTAAACAGTCGTATCGAGATCATTGAATTTCCTGGGGGAGATGGCTCTAAAGCTCGCATCTATCTCGGTCCTCAATTGTACGGGACAGGAGATGATTTGATACCTGTTACTCTCAGTTTTGCTGACGTGAATGGGGATCACCTGCTAGATATGATTATACACTTCCAGGCATCGCGAATTGTGTTTATAAATGATCAAGGAGGCTTTCGACCGCTGCGGCCAGAAGAACGGGTGCCTGTACAGCAATTTTTGCAACGTACTGGGCAGTAACTCTACATTCAAAAGGATATTAACTCTCGTTTGTATTATCCTCAATTGTTGTTAGAGTTGGGGAGGGAGCCTTCAACTGAATCTCCTGCGATGTTTTAGAAGTAGACTCAAGTACCCCACCTTCGTCCAAAAACTCATCTTTGTGTGATTGGCGATATTGAATCCAGATAACTGTAAAAAATGCTTGAAGCAAACCTGCTGTAGGAGCTGCAAAAATGGCACCAAAGACTCCGAAAAGTTCGGACCCGACAGTCAAAGCAATCAGCATGATTGCAGGATTAAGTTTGACAGCATTACCAATGAGGCGCGGAGCTAAAAAGTAGCCTTCGAAGAGATGCACGAAAACGAAAAAGATTAGCACCTCGATGGCCATAACCCATCCACCTTGTGTCAGTGCGAGCAAAACAGCGACAGTACCCGCAAAGATTGTGCCAAGTACGGGAATGAATTCAGTGATGAATGTCAAAACCCCCATCAGCACTGCGAAAGGGAATTGAAGAACAAATAAACCCACGCCAACAATAATTCCAATAAGGGTGCAGAGTAAAATCTGTCCACGGATGTACCCACCTACAACGCGCTGGAGAATCTCGATGGTTGAACTGAACTGTCCCCGGCGTGATCTTGGTATTGAGCTTCGAACCAATTCAACAGCACGAGCGCCATCTACTAACAGATATATGCTGATTACTATGGTTAATAAGATATTGAGCATCCCTCCAGCGACACCTCCAAGGATGGGTAATATCCCGCCTGCGAGGGAACCTGCGAGGCTTGATAATGTACCTTCGACTTGCTGTTCGAGAGCAGTGATTTGAGCCTGTGTTAGACCGGTTTTGAGGAGAAGTGCTAGCAGAGTAATCTGGCCTTTATCATTGGGTGTTAGCCAGATTCCAATGTTATTGGCTAGTACACCAATTTGAATAACAGCTGTACTTACAACGACGTAGGAAACAACTACTAAAATGGCGAACACGATTAAGTAGGCAAGCAATATCGCTAGAGGTCGTGGCATAGCTTTGTGGAAGAATGCAACAACAGGAGCAATAGCATAAGCAATAAAGGCTGCTATAACAACAACTAACAAAGAAGTGATAATATGGCTGATGCCCGAGAGTACCATGACTGCCAAAACAAGAGCGGCCAGGATAGTAAGTAGAATGATCAAACGCCTGTACCAATTCCGTGTAGAGCCTTGTTCGGAGTGGAAATGGTCGTTTTGATTAGGTTCCATCGACATAAGAAGACTACTTTCTTATCTTAAAAAATGATTCCCGTTCTTCATGAAGACAAGTATAGCATAGTACTAGTTAATAGGCACGATGTTGGAAACACACAAACCATGTCAAATAGATATTTCTTATAGACATAAGGAATGGGGAAGACATGATTGAAAAAAAGATTTAAGAAACTACTCAGGAATTGGTATAGATAAGTCAGAGTTTGCTTTGAAGACCGACAGATATTCTTGCTCTTGCACACACAATTACTATCTAATCATTTTCCTATGATCTGACGTTATAAAGCGTATTGAATATAGTTGATGATAGAAGTCTTAACTCGAATTCGCTCTAGGTGCCATAGCAGCTTGCACAAACTAGTTCGCTGTAGTATACTTTCCGTAGGGACAAGTGCTGATACGCTTATAGTATCAGCAATTGCTTTCTAATAGATGGAGGGACCTTATGGACGGAAACCCGGGAGAAAAACCGCGGAGATATACCTGTTGTATTTGTAAGAAGGAAAAGGATCTCCTT
>DATMNR010000202.1:0-3254 GCA_035568795.1 Ktedonobacteraceae bacterium | reverse complement strand
CACGCATGGATAATTTGCATCAAGCAGTGAGCAAGTTAGTAGAAGACGCACAGAGTGTTCATGCTGATCCTATCGAGACCTTTTTCCATATTAAAGCTTTGGCCCTTGAGGCTAATGACCAGGAAATGTGTGCGCCATGCGCGATACGGGATTATGGAACAGGTAAAATATTACCACACTTGACTGAATCGTGGTTCTGCTGAACAGAGCCTACTTCGGGTCAGTTGGATCCGATTCATTAATAGTCTAAACCTTGTTTAAACACTGGAGGCATTCATGACAGAACAATATGATATAGTAGTAGCTGGTGCTGGACACAACAGCCTGGTTGCAGCAGCTTATCTTGCGAAAGCCGGACTCTCTTGCCTCATTCTCGAAGCACGACCTGTCATTGGTGGTAACACAATGACAGAGGAACTAACCCTCCCAGGCTTCCTACATGATACCTGCTCTACTACGCACTCTATCTTCATGGAAAGCCCTATCTGGCGCAATCAAGAGCTACCACTTGCTGAATATGGATTGGAATATATTTTGTCTGATCCAGCTTCCCACGTAGTATTTCCGGACGGAACCTACATCACACAATGGATCGATATCGACCGTACAAGCGAAGAGATAGCCAAGTTCTCACGGCGAGATGCAGAAACTTTTCGTACTATGATTTCAGAATGGAGAGCCGTAGCACCTTTTTTCAGTAAGGTTCGCTACTCACCTGCAGGATGGACATCAGCAGCCGAGCAACTTGCTTCACACAGTCAGTCGTCTATCTGGTTGCGCCGGCAGGCACTCTCTGCGTGGGACATTATTGACTCCTCTTTTGAAGATTGGCATATAAAATCCTGGATGATGTGGTTTGCCGAGGGCACATTGCAACCAGCAGATCGACCAGGCACCGGATTACTCGCCTATTCATTTGTAGCTGGACGCCAGCGTAACGGATGGGCCATTCCTAAGGGTGGATCCGGTAGTTTGCCTATAGCACTGGGTCGCATTATTGAGGATCATGGCGGTCATATTCTGACTAACAAGCCTGTCAGCAGACTCATCCTAGAGCATGGGCGATGTGTAGGCGTAGAGACCGAATCCGGCCAACAGTTCCGTGCTCGACATGCTGTCATCTCTACTATTCATATCAAACACCTGGTCAACATGGCACCTACTGAAGCATGGGGCGATAATTTTCTTTATGGTGTGGAAACTTATAAGGCTGGTCGATCAATGTTCGTAGCACATTATGCAACGACTGAGCCACCTGAATTTAAGGTTGACAGGGGGACTCTAGCTGTAGTCGGCTCGGGTATCGCTCAAACCCCTGAGCGTCAACTTCGGATCGAAAACGACTTCCAGCAAGGTAGCGTAACAAGGGAACAACCCGTGTTGTTAGTGCTGACTCCGTCTGTCGAAGATCCCTCTCGAACCCCAGAGGGTAAACACATGGTCAAAGTGATCAGCACATATCCATACTCACTACGCGAAGGACCAGAGTGGTGGGATGAGATCAAAGAAGAAATCGCGGCTAATAATCTCGAAGAATTACGCCGTTATGCTCCTAATCTAACAAACGACAAAATTCTTGCCACGGAGATCCGCAGCCCGCTCGATCTTGAGCGATACAATTCTCATAACTGGCATGGGAGTTGCCATGGTGGAGACCTTGGCCCTTCTCAATCAGAACTGCTGCGGCCAGTTCCAGGTTATGCTCAGCATCGTTTGCCTATAGCAGGCCTATATCAGACTGGGGCAACTACTCACCCAGGTGGCTCAGTCACTGGAGGGCCGGGTCGGAATGCGGCTATGGTATTGCTCAAAGATCTGGGGCGGGATTTGAGTGAAGTTATCAAGAACCAACTTTGAGTTCTTTTGGGCGCCATTACCACACAATGTTCCACCATTGATCGCTGATCACGGCCAGATGCTTCCCCAGTTGTTGGAAAGGCTCTCACTATAGAGCACGTATACTTCATCACTGCATACACGAGTAACGCGGATATGCTATGCACACCCGCGTCCATTAATTTGAAGATGCTTGCCCAATCCCTCATGAACAACTATACAATTTCAGGCTTTCAAACCTGAAATCCCGATCCATATCTCTATTTTCATTTCTGTTACGAGAAGAAAGCACCGTTGCGCTCGCGCCCGATCGCGGCGAAAAGGGAAAAAGAGGTATTTGCCGGGTCGGATTCGAATTTGAAATCCTTCTTGCGTGCTGACCAGGCCATGGTCGCAGCGCCCAGGATGAGCTGAGCGTCGAACCTCTTCTGGTTATCGTGGAGATGGGTTCGTTGCTGTACTCCGCTCCAGAGTATGTGAAATGAAACATTCGCGGGTTCTGACGGACCAAAGCTTAAAGCATTTGGAAGGTTAAAATAGTCCGCGACATCTACATTTCTGAGATTCATCGATGCTCTTGCGTCATTGAGGTCAACCTCAACGTTATCATCAGGAATGCGTATGGTCCAAAACAAGCCGCTCGGAGCAATACCAGGATTGAAATCGTGGACCTGATTGGAAAAATTGCCAGGGACAACCTGTCCCTGATAAAGATCCAGTCATATTAAGCCAAATGTGCCATTGTGCTTTTTCCCATCTAAACCAATGTAGACCCCCTGCATGAAGCGCATGTCAGTGTCGAAGTTAAGGGACTTTGTAACACCAGTATGCGTATGTGTTGCTGTACCCGTCCCGTCTATTATAGCGGCTCCAATTGAGCCATGAAAATCGTAGATTGTCGAATTTTCAGTAACTCCGGGTGACATCGGATCAACGTGGAAAAACGAATTTCCAAAGGTGAAGCCTCCGGGAATGGGCCGCGGAGCGTTGCTCCAGGCCTGCGCCAACCCAGGCATCCAGAGTCCCGAGCCGAGCACGACACCTGTTGTGGCAGCCGCCGCTGTCATGAATTGGCGCCGCGACAGCAGGGCGCGTTCCCAAAAATGGGTGTGACCAACATAATGGTGGTCATGTGGAGATTCCCCAATTGTCGAGAAATCTATGTCTCTGATACTCAACTTATTCTCCTTTCTAAACACTTTAGTCAGATCTACAATAAACGGAGCACAACATCATAGCCCGAGCTGGTTGTAATATGCGCATGCTATTGTCCGGGTGATCAAGCAGAATCAGGCTTTTAATCAAAAAGGTGGATCCGTATTCACCTTTAACTTGTATAGGCTCGAACCTGATGTGGACGATACATATTCGCATTTCACTCTAGTAGACCACCTCACCAGAACAAGCAAGGTATCAAA
>DATMNR010000201.1:0-24086 GCA_035568795.1 Ktedonobacteraceae bacterium | reverse complement strand
CAGTTTGTTGAGTTTCTGACACTCCCCGCATATAAATACCTGAATTAGTGGCAAATTGTAGCCTCTTGTGGGAAGACAGAGAAAGGAAAGGGGCGATTCCCTTTCCTTTCTCTATTTTAGAGGGTTATAATGTCTATCAACAAGCGGGAGTGCAGAGGACGTTGGTCGTCAAACGCGCTTTCAGATAACTCTCTCTGTTATAATGTCTATCAACAAGCGGGAGTGCAGAGGGCAGCAGCCCTCTGCTGGGGTGTGGGGTACCCCCACTTTTCCCCTCTTGGGAGTGGGGTGGGGAAAGACTTAGTAACAGCCCTCAAATATCTATCCTACAAGGAGGTTAGAAATGGTCGTCAATAAAGCCACATCAGCAGGCGCAATCATCCTACGTGAAATCGAAGGTGAACTTAAGATCGCACTAGCACAACATCAAAGAACTGATAAAACCTGGGTTTTGCCGAAAGGTCACGTCGAAGAAGGCGAAACAATCGAAGAGGCCGCTCTACGCGAGATCCACGAGGAAGCAGGATTAGATAATGTGCAATTGATCAATCACCTCGGCACAATCATGCGCGAATCTGTCAAGAGCAACGGCGATGTAGTGCAGAAGACAATCCATTTCTTTCTGGCCTACGCCTTAGAAAACACTCAATCCCCAACCCCTACCGATCTCATATTCACCGAAGTCGGTTGGTTCAAGCCCGAGGAAGCCATTGAACTGGTACCTTACGAATCTGACCAGGCCTTTTTGAAAGAGCACCTGGCTCCCCTGTTCACATAATACCATGTACCGACCATAATGTCTTTAAAGCAAATATACAACTTTTCGACAGTCCAATGAAGCAGGGTTCCAAGGGGCAGCAGCCCCTTGGCGGGGTGTGGGGTGTCCCCACATTTTATCTATTTCCTGGGTGGGGAGGGGGAAAAACTTTCCAGAAGCCTTTGGCTAATCAAGCTTTTCTAAAATGAAATCAGCAAGCTCGCGTATGTGCCACTCAGACGGCACATACACCCCACCTGACCTGAAAGCCCTCGAAGCCATGCTTTTCTGAGTCATTTCGCAGACTTCCCAATCCTGCTTATTGACAATATCAAAAAGTTCAACAGCATCCATCGGATCAAAATCCGGCATGGACATCACATCAGCATTAAAGAGCCAGTCACAGACTACACGAGATCGATCAGGTCCCTCCGGCCAGATAGTATGGATCACAACATGATCGTCAATCAGATTAATCAATATGTTAGGAAATAACACCTCACCGTAGTACAGTCGCAAATCTTCGGGCTGCAACCCCTTAAGATGCGGGCGACTAGCCTTACCCGTCATCGTAAAGGCTTCAACATCCCTGGCATATGTTGCTGCATCACCATTCGCATATGTTTTACCCGACCGGAAACCAGGCAGTAAGTCACATAGCTCAGGATGCATTGGGCCGCAATGATAACACTCCATAAAGTTTTCAAGTATCAACTTCCAGTTTGCCCGAATCTCATAAGAAATCGATCCGCCGATCTTCAACTCCCCAACTCCCCAATGACCGAACCGTTCATAGCTGCCAAAGCGTTGAATAATCATCGGGTTCAGCTGAGAAGCAGCAGATTGCGGATTGTCGGATAAGTTCAGCCAGATAAATCCTTCCCATATCTCCAATGCCACAGGCAGCAACCCAAACGCCGTACGATCGAACTGCTCGTCACTCATGATATTTGGCGCACCGATCAAACGCCCATCAAGTCCATACGTCCACGCATGATAATGACACTGGATCGAGCCTTTAAGCTGTCCAGTAGCTTCGGAGCAAAGGCGAGCGCCTCTATGCCTGCAGACATTGAGGAAAGCATGTAGCACTCCATCCCGATTTCGAACGACGATCACACTTTCTCGTCCAACCATGACAACCTGATATGCTCCAGGCTTAGCAGGGATTACTTCAGCACGGCCAATGCAGACCCACATACGAGAGAAGATTTTTTCTTGCTCTTGTTCATAGATCGCAGGATCATAATAGTACTTTCCAGGAAGAGTTGAAAGGAAGAGGGACTCAGAACGTGTCATCGTAGTCATGTGTAATACCTCGGGATAGAAAATAAATCAGCCTGGGAGGCTGATCAGTCGTCTTGCTTCTTCGAAAGCATCGCTCACAGCAAGATATCGCTACAAGAAATAGGTCAACAGTTATGTCTAGAGTATAATCAAAAACACGGTATTAGACAAGACAACCATAACACATAAACTGGGCTTTTTGTTGTACCCGAAAAGCCCCAAAAGTGAGCCATTTCTTGCTATACTAAGAAAATGCCCTCCGCACTGATCTCTCCTCTCGGAGAAGCGAAGCCTTTCAAGCAAGCGGACAAATAGAGGAATCCTTCTCCAAAAAAGTTGTATGTTCGCGTATATAATGAAATGAATATATCTGCTTTTCCATCGCACCTGTATAGCTTATCGTAGTCGGTTATTCCAGATGTCGCATTTCTCAAGCTTGAAATTGTCAGAGCCGTGAACCCCTAATCATGTTTATTAACATCAGATATTTCTGAGCTAAGTTTCTTCATTTGCGACTCTAATGTCGTTTGCCTGCTTGTTACCAGTTTGGCAGCTTGAAGCCTCTATCAAAAGAAGGAAAAACAAATGCATTCGACAATTAAATCTGAACCACGTTACCTGGTGATACAGAACAGACTGAAAGACTCGTTTGCCCCTACTTACCTGACCGCTCTAAGTGTGATCCAAGGCGTAGCACTGGCTGATCTCGCTTCTGTGGTCGCGGCTGGGCATAGGGAGTTCAATGTCCTGCATTGGCTGCTCGTTCTAATCTCTTTCGGATTGTTGATAGCCGTTTGGAACCTTTATACAATTCATAGTATGATCTGGGATTGGATTCCCGATATACGCGATGCTATCATTCCTTTCTTACTTGGTGCTATCGAACTGACCCTCAACCATATGATCACCCAAAGTTTGGATGCTTGGTTATTCGTTGGAGCATTACTCGGAATTATGGCATCCTTGGCTGTTTGGCATGCACGTTGGCGTGCAAGCAAGGAAGAGGAGAACGCCGAGTTGTTGTATCTGCTTGGTAGATCACACCGTTCAGTTCTGTTCTACGTTATTGGAGTGAGTGTTTTCGTACTCAAGTTAGCTGTGGCTAGCCATGTGGGAAGCTTTGAGGCGAATGATGGAGTGCAGGGTTGGCGAGGAGTGTTCATGCTCAGCCTCGTTCTCTTGGCAGCTGGATGTTTATGTGGCGCAGTCTTCTTCTCCATCCGGTACTGGAATCGGGTCGTAGAATACGCGCGTTTAGGTTCTATAACAGATGTGCTGAAGACACAGGCAGAAGATCAAAACAGCATATAGCCTCTAATGCTTTGTAGAGGCTAGTTTTTGATAACTGACAGATCTTTACCGTATTCCTTTCATATTATTCTGTATAAATTTGCGGAAGCAGTTAATAAGACAACTTTCCTCATCTTCATCCTGATGGGGAGTAATGAATTGCACCGCTACATCGAAACACGCAAATCGAAACCACGTTTACGAAACTCATCAACGAAAACCTGACCGGGAACAGCTAATTCAACCGGAACTCCCCCTAATAGTGTTCGCCGGCGTGCCATAAAGCCAGCCATAATAGCAGCATGCCACCCGGTCGTGCGCTCCATAGAAGTAAAGTCAGTCTTCTCATCGTAGTAATCGAAAAGATCAACAATTGCTTCTTGTTCCCTGCCATCCTTTAGCCCTCGCGCAATAATGCGAATGATAACCATATCTTGCTCGCCAGGACGAGCAAGTATTTGCGGCTCCAAAACAGCATGTAGTAGATGGCGCGGTATGACAGAAGTACCGTCCACCAGTACTGGATCCAGGTTAATCAAGCCTGCTTCATTGAAAGCTTTCCATTGCGCATAATGTCCAGGCCAGCGCAAAGTCTTATTTTGCAAAGTACGTAATGTGCCTGCATAGGTCCAGGGCATCGTACTGGTACCTCCGGCGGTAGTGAAAGCTTCAAGTTTTCCAAAGGGTTGGGGAAAATCAACGAGTTCATATTCTTCAAAGCAAGATGTCTCAAACATTTTTCCGTCGCGTAAGAAAAGAGTGGTACCAAAGTATTCATTTGTCAGCCCCTCAATGTTGAAGGTTAAAATGTAATTCCAGGGGGGACGAGGATGGAAGGGAATACCACCATCGTAAAGCAAAATATCACGAGGTTCATCTAGCAAAGTCATAGCATAGGCGCAAAGAGAGGTACCCAAACCAGGAACTTGCCCACAATCGGGAATTAATGTGATTCCCGCGGCTTTTGCCTCGGAGTCAAAAGCTAGTTGCTGTCGAACCTGCTCAGTATTGCCACCAAAATCACACATACTGGCGCGAGCACGAAGAGCAGCACGAGTCAATCCTAAATTATAAAAATAAGGCACACCAGAAATAAGCACCTCAATTGCAGCACCAGTAAGCATCGAGACTACCGCGTCTTCATTCTGCACTTCTACCTGGACAGCATGCGCGACCTGCCGTCCAATTAATTGATTGACCCGCGCTGCGCCTCGTTCAGCCTGACTAAGCGACTGATCAGCAAGAAGTAAATAATCAGCATCTCCAAATCGAGCCAGGTCATACGCAGCGGAAGTACCCTGGCGTCCAGAACCAATAACAGCGTAACGAAAGCCCATTACTTACTTTCTCCTACTATGTGACATTTACCTGTTCAACCTTAACTGTATGACAATTATTTAGTATCATGCAAGAGCTTAAAAGACCAGCCCTTCTCTCAAGCCGCTCCTTCACCTGATTTGGCTCGCTTGCGAGCGGAAAACAGTCAAAGAGTGACTCTTAAGAAACCTTGAATTTAATAGACCCCATGCGCTTGACACTCCCCAGAGCAGACACTATAGTATGGAAGCATATAAGAATAAGAACAATGTTTCAAGAATCAAAAATCGTGAGCTATGCCAGATTCAACAAACACGCAACTTGCCCCATTGATTGAGCGAGCGCGCAAAGTCCTGCAATACGAACAACGTGGCAATCATCAAGACCGGGTCGTTAACGGCGGTTTGGAACTATTTGTTGTGCGCTGGGCAGATGAAGTCAGCGCTGTCTGCAAAAAAGCAGGTCTAGATCTCAAACCTATTTATCGCCTCACAGAATACCTGGAAGGCTATCGTCGCCAGGATCCTATGCAGCGTGCCTCAAGTTTGCGTACGGCCCTTTCCGTACTAAATGAGCTAGAACACGGCGCAGGCAACAAACCAGGCATCCATGCTCAAACTGGCAATCCAAGCAAGGCATCACCAGTTACCACCGGTACTTCATCTATGAGAGATGAGCCGGGGGAGATACCACCAGGCGTGCGACCACCGGCACCTACCCGTCTTGCCAACGCTGCTGAGCAGCTACCCTACGGGTCAGACAAGACGAAAGGAGACGGGTTGCCCCTACAGAAACCAGTTTCACTCGAACGAGAGCCTATACGATTAGAAGCAGGTATGTCTTCAGGCCATGCTTCTCTTACATTGCTCAGCGCGGAAATAACCGCCGTACCCGGTGTTGGGCCATCTGTAGCAGCCAAATTACATAGCCTTGGAATACGCACGATACGCGACTTGCTTTTCTATTTTCCACGCCAGCACCGTGACTATAGCAAACTCGAAAAAATCGCCAATATTCCAATTGGCGAGGTAACTACCACATTGGGATTGGTCTGGGAAGTAGAGACTATCCGCTCAAGCAAGGGACTTGCGCGCACAATCGCAACAATTTCGGATGATACTGGGAAACTGCGTGTCACGTGGTTCAATCAGCCCTATCTACAAAAGCAGTTACAAGCGGCCAAAGGTTCCTATCTTGTTGTGACAGGTATAAAACAACGTTACGGCAACAAGATTGATTTCACTGTCAAGAGTCACGAATTTCCAGAGCAAGGCGATTTACTCAACACAGGACGTTTAGTCCCAACGTATGCGCTTACCGAGGGTTTGAACGCGAAATCTCTTAGACGTTTCACGAAATGGGTCGTTGATCGCTACTCTGCAATGATCCCTGAATATCTTCCAACATCGATACGTTCCGCGGCCAGACTTATGCCATTGCCAGAAGCTGTATCGCAGATGCACTATCCTGAAAATGAACAGGCTCTTCAGGCCGCGCGTCTACGTCTGGGTTTCGATGAATTGTTTTTAATCCAGCTAGGTATGCAAGAACGTAGATCGCGTTGGCAACGAGAAGCGCCACAGGGAAATGCTTTCAAAATCGATTTTAACAAAATTCTCATTGACACCAGCGCACTGACAGATATTTCTGGCAAAGAAATCGTGCAAGAAGATACTCAACAGAACCCAACTCTTCCAGGAAGCACCCTCTGGTCAATGCTATCCACAGACAACTCATTTGAGGAAACGTTGCCTTTCCGCTTTACGGAGGCACAGTGTCGTGTGATTATTGAAATCTTTGGCGACCTTGCGCAAAATCAGCCTATGTGCCGGCTCTTAGAGGGTGATGTCGGCTCAGGGAAAACCGCTGTCGCAGCAGCCGCATTGCTCATGGCTGCTCTCAATGGTTACCAGGGAGCAATCATGGCGCCGACAGAACTGCTGGCAGAGCAACATGCACAGAGCATCGGCTCCATGTTAGAGCCATTTGGTATTCGTACCGTCCTGCTTACTGGCAGTCTACGCCTACGCGAGCGAGCCTTGGGACGTGCTGCTATTGAGAACGGTGAAGCAATGGTGGCCATCGGCACGCACGCACTCATTCAAGAAGAAGTTAATTTTGCGCGGTTAGGACTGGTAATCATCGATGAACAGCATCGCTTCGGGGTAGAACAGCGAGATATTCTGCGGCAAAAGGGGGTTCATCCACATATGCTTGTCATGACAGCCACACCTATTCCTCGCACACTTGCGCTCACAGTATACGGAGACCTGGATATTTCCGTCATCGACCAGATGCCCCCTGGACGCCAGAAGATTATTTCACGTTGGCGAAGTGGAGCTCGCCGCGAAGAGGCCAACCGCCTGATCACTCAACAGGTTTCTGAGGGTCGGCAGGTCTTCATCATCTGCCCTCTCATCGAGGAGTCAGAATCCCTGGCAGTGAAAGCAGCGACGGTCGAATATGAAAGACTGAGCCGGGATGTCTTTCCCAATTTTCGTCTTGGATTGCTACATGGATCGATGAAAGCCGCTGAGAAGGACATGGTCATGCGCCATTTCCGCGATGGTGAACTGGATATACTGGTAGCAACTTCGGTGATCGAAGTCGGTATTGATGTGCCTAACGCTACGGTGATGGTGATCGAGGATGCGGATCGTTTTGGACTTTCACAACTACACCAGTTCCGCGGGCGTGTTGGGCGTGGCAAACATCAATCTTACTGTTACGTCTTAAGCTCAGATGCCAGTATACAGGCTCAGGAGCGCCTGGAAGTTTTCCAGTCGACAGATGATGGTTTCCGCCTGGCGGAGGCAGATTTAAAACTACGCGGAGCTGGCGATTTCTTTGGCGTGCGCCAGAGCGGCGTACCTGAGCTGCGCATTGCAGATCTAAGTAACACGCGCCTGGTTGAACTTTCTCGCACTCTCGCGGCAAAGCTTTGGGAGAGCGATCCCTATCTACACAAACCCGAACATACTGCCTTACGTGAACGCATGCATCTTTTCTGGCAGAATTTTATGGCGCATTAATCCAAATTAACACAATCATCCAGCCATCCTTAGGGGCCGATTTATCGGCCTTCGCTGGAATTCTCGCTATTCCGATGAAAAGTGAAAAAAACCAACTCCAACCACAGCCTCTAAATAATCAGGTGATAGTCTTTCAATATCTCATTCGCGGCACGTTTGCCTTCGCGTGCTCCTCCCGCCGAGGCTCGTACTCACGAGAAGCGCAACCAGATCGATCGCGCACTTGGCTTGCCCGAAGTTGAGGTCGACATCTTCACCGAGCCTGTACAGGAAGGTGACACATTGATCCTCTGCACCGATGGGCTGTCTGGTGTGATAGAAGACGAGGATCTGCGCACCATTGTCGAACACTATGGCCCCGAAGAAAGCGTACAGCGTCTCATTGCCCGCGCCAACGAAGCAGGTGGACCTGATAACGTTACCGCGATCGTCGTGCGTGTCTCGGCATAGCAAAGGCAAGTTCACTGTCACGCTTGATTTGACGACTGGAAATGTAGGGGCATCCCTTTTCCTTGCGTTTTGCCCTAGCGCGTAGCGCTAGACACTTCATGTACAAACGTTGCCTCTTCGTGTAAAATAGCAGAGGTCGTTGGAAAATCTCTAATAGGCGAGGGGCTTGAGCGGGAGGGGCAGGAGGGCGGCCAGCCAACCTGCCGTGTGCAGGTGCCCCGCACCCTCCTTTTCCTGGTGAGCCGGCCGCAAGCGGCAGAAGCGAACCTGTAACATCGCGTTATTGTAGTTACGAGGAGTGAAAAAATGAGCGAAACAAGTGAAACTCTGGCATTCTTTACCCAGGGCTGGCAAAACTACCAGAACCAATTGAGCATAGCTCTCGCCCGGCTCTCACCTGAACAGCTTGCTCTCCGCGCCGCGCCCGACCTGCGCTCAATCGATGAGCTGGCGCGCCACCTGATCGCGGTACGAGCGGGATGGTTCCATTATAACCTGGAAGAGGGCGATGAGGTCTTCGGCGCTTTTCACGAATGGGATGAACCTGGTAGCCCACCGCGCTCCGCAAGTGAACTGGTAAACGGATTGGAGAAGACCTGGCAGGTCATGCAGGAGGTTTTGGGACGCTATACGCTCTCAGATTTGCAGTCTACTGTCAAGGATGAGTGGGAAGGCCAGATATATACTTACACTCGCGGATGGGTGATCTGGCATGTCATCGAGCATGATATCCACCACGGCGGCGAGATTGCCTACTCCCTCGGCATGTACGGCCTCACCGCTCCAGATATTTAGCATGTGCGCTGGCCAAACGTGAAAGATCTGTCGCTAACCTTGTATTTCCATGTTAAATCAAATGATTGTCGATGGCGAAACGGACTGCAGCAACGCGAGAATTAACTCCCAGCTTGTTGTAAATGGATGTGAGATGGGTTGATACTGTGCGATACCTGATGTCGAGTCGTTGTGCGATTGCGGCGTCGGTCAATCCCTGTGCAAGCAATCGCAGCACATCCATTTCACGTGAAGTCAGCCCCAATGGATAAGAAACCTTCTGTCTCGTCGTGGATGTCAATGATGCCTGCTGTTGCATCTCCTCCTGAGCTAGCTGTGTGAAAAGTGATTCTTTTGCCGCGATTGCCTGCTCTGGCGTCATATTCCGTCCCTGTAACCACAGACTGTTGAATATTTCCTCGCCCAGTTTATTCCGAACTGCATTCACAACGCTCTTCTGGGTGCTCTCCAAAGAAATCGTAGTGGTTTCGCGTAGATGCTCAGCAGCACCCCAAAGTAGTACTGCCCATACGAGTTGTTCCTGCGCTACAGATATTTCAGCCAGCCTCTCCAGGCACGATGCGATGCCTCCCAAATTCCCTAACTCGATCGAGATGGCCAGGCTTTCTTCCGTCAGAGTCTGTGCGGTGACAGCATCTCCTTGCAACAGAACAACTCTTGCCAGGCCAAGGAGTGTATAAGTCATAGCCCATTGATCATCAATTTCTCTAAAGAGCAACAATCCCTGCTCTGCCTGTTCACGTGCCCTGCTATATTCTCCCTGTTCAATAGCCGCATACGACAGTACGAGAAGTGAGTCAGCAATCCCTTCTTTAGAGCCAACTTGATTGTAGAGCGACAGAGCGTCCTCAATCAGTGCTTGCGTCAACGGGTAGTCCCCCTTTGCCAAGGTGACCAACCCCAGCCGGTACAGGGAAGTTGCGATATTCTGTTTGTCTCCAAGTAATCGGTATACTTCCAGACCCTCGCTGAGCAAGGTTTCTGCATGATCAAAGTCTTTCTGTTGAAAGGCGATCCACCCGGCACTTTTTAGCGCTTTCGCTCGTACAGACGCATCTACTCTTTCACTTCCAGGTAACGACCGCTCAAACCATTGCCGACCTTCGCTCAGATGGCCACGCGCATACCAGAACCACCACAAGGTCGCACCCAGGTGGAGGGCCAATTCTCTCTCTTCTGAATCGACCAACCACGTAAGAGCCGCTCGCAGATTTTCTTTCTCAAGCTCTAGTTGATCAAGCACCGCTATCGATTGCGTACCAAAGTATTCAGGCTCAAATCGCTCTGCCAGAGCAATATAATACAACGCATGCGCTTTATGGACATGCTCGTTCTCACCACTTTTTTCCAAACATTCCAGTCCATAGTCCCGCACAGTCAATAGCATCGTAAAGCGTGCCTCGCGTTCTTCCTCTACTTGTATTATCAGGCTTTTATCAAGCAGAGAGGCTATCTCATCCAGTGTAAAGGAAGCCTCCCGTTGCGTATCGTAACAAACAGTTTCCACCGCTTCCAGTGTCATACCTCCCACAAAAACGGAAAGTCGTCGAAATAGTCTCTGTTCCCGGAGATTAAGCAGATCATAGCTCCATTGCAGGGTATTGCGAAGCGTCTGCTGACGCGCAGGTAGATCTCTGGCGCCCCTGGTCAAGATCTGAAGTCTGTGTGAGAGGCGACTCAAAAGCGCTGTTGGAGACAACATTTTGATACGAGCAGCCGCCAACTCTATCGCCAGGGGCAGTCCATCAAGGTAAATACATATCTCGGCAATAGTATGCATGTTGGTAGGTGTCAGCTTAAAGGTGGGTTGGACTGCCTGAGCGCGCACTTGGAACAATTCTACCGCTGGATTTGATGACAGTAATTCGCTCTCGAGAGCCTGAGTGAGGTCTGGAGTACGCAGAGGTGATACAGGAAATTCGTATTCTCCTGGAAGATGCAGGGCTGCCCGGCTTGTCACAAGGAGTTTGAGGTATTGGCAAGACGATAGTAAGGCAGCCAGTACTGGTGTTGCATCGATGATCTGCTCAAAGTTATCGAGGAGTAGGAGCATGTGTTTGTTTCGTAGGTAGTCCAGCAGCTGTTCCAGCAAAGGTCGTTCTCCGCCTTCCCACAAACCGAAGGTTTTGACAATCGCTGGAGTAACCTGATCAGGATCGATTACCGATGCAAGCGAGACAGGGAAGACGCCATCCGCATAGTCATCAATGAGGGCGGTTATTGTGGCAACGCCCAGGCGCGTTTTGCCAACTCCACCTGGACCGGTCAATGTAAGTAAGCGCACATCAGGTTTCCGCAGTAGAGCGCAAATCTGTGCTAGTTCTTGCTCGCGTCCGATCAGCGGCGTGAACTGCACAGGCATTAAGTCTTTTGACATCTGCAAAAGCTCAGAGTCTGACCTGTGTAACAGCGCCCCGATCTTATTCTGCATAACTCATTCCCTCTACAACATCTACCCTAAAGAAGCGATTGTTTCTACATCAAATGATGCACCAATGCTGCTATCGTATACCAATGCTACTATAATCGTCTTTTGCCTGCTCTATTTACACATATTATATCTTATTTCGTAAAAGATGAGTAAAGCAGAACTTCTGATATCCTACTCATACATCAGAAGTGCCAAAAGAAGCGGGATTGTGAAAGGCTGCAGCCCTTCACATGGGGTTTGATGCTTTGCCCTAACTTCCTCCTCAAAGCAGGCCTGCGGCCCGCTAGAATAATTATGAGTAGATGTCAGACATCCATTATCTTGACCGAAAGGAGTATAAGAGTTATAAGATATATCCAGTTAGCTTTATTGTTGCCATATGGCAGAACATCTTACAGGCACTTTATTTTAGGAGGAATAACCTTGGTTGTACGTATAGCTGTTAATATAGTACGTATCGGAGTGCTGATACAACTGGCATCGGGCATAGTTTTCTGGACAGGCAATGCAGATAATTTCCAGATTGTACATATAATAATCGGTATTCTGGTGGTACTCGCACTTTGGACATTGGGGATTGCGCAGGGTTTGCAAGGAGGCAGTTTTGGCCTGGCTTTAGCTACTTTTGTAATCGGCTTTTTATTGGTACTGGTTGGCCTTTTCCAGACGCGTTGGTTGATTGGTTCTAACCACTGGATCATTCAAGTGATCCATCTTCTTCTCGGGCTTTCCGCTATTGGCTTAGCAGAAATGATTGGCGTACGCTATCGCAGGATGACTGCAAAGAAAGCTGCTGCATAGTTTTTTAAGTCACTTGTCAACAAAAAATTACTCTATCCAACAAATCTATCGATGCCCGAAAAAATACCGCTTAAAATGAGCGCTATGTGAGCGGTATTTTCGATAATAAAGAAAATGTGTAAAAATAGTGTCAAGCCTTAAAATCGAGAGGAGCTTTTTTGCGAAAAGATTTCGATCATATGTTAGACTATTGTCGAATATTCGTTAATATGATTTAATGGGGGCATCTAGCTGTTCCTGAGACACAACTGAATTAAGGGGATTTTCGAGCGTGAGTAATGAAAAAAGACCAGACCGCGTTGCCGTGTATCCAGGTAGTTTTGATCCACTTACAAATGGACATCTCGACATCGCACGGCGAGCGGCGAGGCTTTTCGACACGCTGATCATCGCAGTTTATGCCTATCCTTCTGCAAAAAATCCGCTCTTTTCAGTAGAAGAGCGTATGGAGCTCTGGCAAAAAGTTATTGCCGAAGAAGAATTGACCAATGTGCGGGTAGACAAGTTTACCGAACTCCTGGTGGAGTATGTCACATCCGTTGGTGGCCATGCCATTGTGAAAGGCTTACGCTCGCCAAATGATTTTGAGGCAGAGTTCCAACAGGGACTGATGAATCACAAGTTAGCTCCTGAAATTGAAACTATTTGTTTGTTTACCAATCTGGAACAACTCTTCGTCAGTTCTTCTCTGCTCAAAGAAGTCGCGAGCCTCGGGGGAGAAGTAGTCGATATGCTTCCTTCCATCGTAGCGCTGGAACTACAAAAAAAATTCGGGCTGTAGTGCGTTTTAATCGCTTGACCATCAGTGGCCAGGTGAACGTGATTGGGAACGGAGAAAAGGCGTGGATCTAGATATACTCTATCTTGTAGGCCGCCTGGAAAATCTGATCACTAATAGTCGGAGAGTGCCCCTGGTCAATCAAATCATGGTGAAAGAAGCGGATATTCTCATCATTATTGACCAGATGCGGACATCTATTCCCGACGAATTCAATCAAGCGCGAGCTATCATTCACGATAAAGAGCGCATCCTGGCTCAGGCACAAGCCGATGCAAACAATCTTATATCGCGTGCCCAGGAAAGGGCCGAAGATGTTGTACATCGCGAGGGTTTGTTACGTTTGGTAGATGAAAAGGCCGAACAAATTAAAGTTGAAGCCGATGCGTATGTTGCGGAAACATTGAGAGCCTTGAGAGATCATCTTACCAGCATCGAAATGGATATCGATCGCTCTATTTTGAGCATCGAGAAAGGTCTTGCCAGTCTGGAGTTACCAGACGAAGTTGGTGAAGAAGACAAGTATGAGGAAAATGGGAATGGACAACCAGATATCTCATCACAAGTCAAAACAAAGCCAAGAAGCGCTTCACTAGCTGTCGATACTATGGGAGGACCGGTATACCAGCAAGATACAAAGCAGAACTAAGGGAGTGCAGAGGGCAACGCCCTTTGCCGGGGTTCAAGGGGTGTCCCCTTGTTCCTTTTTCTGTATGGGTGGGGTGGAGTAGGGACTAAGAGCAATGATGAGTGCAAGTCAGCAGGGCTTGACACTCGTCACTCGCTAACCTATAATGAGCGAGCACGCAAGCAGAATATCATCTATGGCTGCGCCACAACCATGATTTATTTATTCAGCATCGCCTTAAGCTCGATTGAAGTATTACAATCAATCAAAGGATGACGAGATTGGAAAGCATGATTTTTAATGTGGCGCAGCTAATGAAAGCCCCTGTTGGGACTTCGTTAGTAAATGATTTTCAAGAAGATACTATTCAGTTTGATGATGATATCAAGGTGACTGGCCCACTTAATGGTCATGTGCGTATGCGACGCACAAACCAGGGGTTACTGGTGGATGGATGGGTTGAACTCACACTTGAACTCGCATGCAATCGCTGCTTGAAGGAAGTTGAGCTGCCAATGCATGTAAACTTTGAAGAACAGTTTTATCCAACTGTTGACGTAGTAAGTGGCTTGCCACTAGCTCCTTTCGATGAGAATGAGATCTTTCCTATCGATGCTCACCATCAGGTGGATTTAACCGAAGCAATACGGCAAAATCTACTGCTTGAATTACCGATGGTGGTGGTTTGCAAGGAGGATTGCAAAGGGCTGTGTCCGCAGTGTGGACAGGATTTTAATCTCGGTTCGTGCGAATGTGAACCGGAAGTTGATGCACGGCTGAGCGTACTCAAAACATTACTACAAAATGAGCCGTAGAGGCTATATACGTATCAGTCTGAACGTTAAGAGGAGAATTAGATTATGGGAGCGTTACCAAAACAACGAACTTCGCATGCTCGCCAGGGTGAAAGGCGTTCGCATCATCACCTGACTTTACCGCAACTGGTTGCATGCCCACAGTGCAGGAGACCACGTCTGGCACATCATGCCTGCCCAAATTGTGGAACATATCGAGGTCGCCAGGTCTTCTTTCCGAAATCAAGGAAAAAGTAATTTTCAAAAGAGGCGGGAATATGTTCCTGCCTCTTTTTCACACAAGAGTGTATAGTCATGACGACACAAGTCGCCTTTCTCTTTCCCGGACAGGGTAGCCAGGCTGTCGGAATGGGTGCCGACATTTTCGAGGCATCCCCCGCGGCAAGGCGCGTATTTGAAAGCGCTGATCAAGCGCTTGGTATATCATTAAGCACTATCTGCTTTCAAGGTCCAGACGAAGTTCTGCGTGAGACAATCAATACCCAACCTGCGATTGTGACTGTCAGCCTTGCATTGTTGGCAGCTCTACAAGAGGCCCTCACTGAACACACCTCTTCCTGGTCTTCGCCGCTTATACCAGGTTATACCGCCGGACATAGTGTTGGAGAATATGCTGCGCTGGTAGCTTCAGGTGTTTTACGCTTGCAGGATGCAGTTCGGCTGGTACGTGAACGCGGGCGTCTCATGCACCATGAGGGAACTGTTTGCCCTGGTGGCATGGCTGCTGTAATTGGTATGGATGCTGAGATTTTGCAAGAAGTGTGCCAGGAAGCAACGGCTCAATCGGTTGCTACGCTTGTTGATGTTAACCATCCAGGGCTTGGACAGGTGTCAGTCGCCAATTACAATGCCCCTGGACAAATCGTCATCTCTGGCGAGCAAGGAGCATTAAATCTGGCTATGGAAATGGCAAAAGCGCGAGGCGCGAAACGTGTTATTCCATTAGCAGTAAGTGGAGCTTTTCACTCACCTGTCATGCAGCCCGCTGCTGATGGATTAGCTGAGGCAATTTTAAGCTCCGAAGTATACGACGCAACAATACCGATCATTGGTAACATTCATGCCACACCACTGACCGAAGCACATGCCATTCGTGAAGAACTGGCAGAGCAAATAGCAGCACCTGTACAATGGATTCGTACAATTGAATACATGGCCGATACAGGTGTAACAACTTTTCTTGAAATTGGCCCCGGTCAAGCTCTAACAGGTATGGTAAAACGTATTGTAAAAGGTGTAACAACCTTGAATGTTAGCAGTGCAACAGACATTGAAAAGGCAGTTGGCACAATTCGTGAAATGGGACTTGTAGTTGAGGTATAATCACTTCAATAGAAGTATTCTGAGAACTCTTCATAATCCCGATTGTCGAGTCGTTTGGGGCAATGTACTTGACAATGATGTAGATAAACGCCTATCCTTGCAGTAAAGGATCAAACGCAGACAGAGGAAACAAATGGTAACTGAACCGCTAGGAGTCGTACGCGTTGCTCGACAGGTACTTATAACTATTGTAGTTAATGCGGCGTTACAGATTCCTGGCGTTGTTCGTATCGCTCAGAACAACGAGCAATGGTCACGCTTGCTTGGACGGGAACTACCAAGACATGGTGTAGTTTTGACGATCAAAGACAATACGGTCTCAACGGATCTGTACATTGTAGTAGCTTCAGGAATCAATATTGTTGAAACTGGTATTGCCATCCAGGAAGAAGTTGCGTCAGCGATCGAAGAAATGGTAGGTATGCAGGTGCGTGAAGTTAATGTTTACATTCAAGATGTCGCCTGAGTTGGTTACTCTTAAGAGACAGTACAATCATACTGAGCACAGCGAAGTATCTCTCTACACATGGAGACAGACCTTTCGCGGAATTTATACAAGGTGTAACGGATATGCTCAGTGTGGCAACCGAAGGAAGCCAGGAACGGGTGACGACGCAGGTTGCCCCTAGCGGCCAAAAAGCTCGAGGAAAACATGCCCACTGGTATACGCAGACAAGCGCGAATGATCGCATTGCAAACACTCTACGAATATGATACGGTTCAGCACTCACCTGAAGAGGTTTTGCAGCGGCATATCGAAGATCGCCATCTGCAACCAAAGGTAGTTGAATATGCGCGAGAATTAGTACTGGGTGTTTGTGACCACCTTGCTGAAATTGACGCGCATATACAGAGTGCAGCACAAGAATGGCCTTTACAACAAATGGCTAGAATTGATAAAAATATTCTTAGACTTGCAATCTACGAAATTCTGTTTAATAATACGGTACCAGCAAAGGCCGCTATTAACGAAGCGGTGGAACTTGCCAAAATCTTTGGCAGTAATACTTCCAGCCGATTTATCAATGGCGTCCTTGGTACGATATTTAATAGGGCACAACAGCAGCCCACCCCAATAGCTGAAAGCGAGGTGAAATAGTGGCAACAGTTAGCGAACGTCTCAGAAACATTATTGTCGAGCAACTTGGTGTCGAAGAAAGCGAGGTCGTTCCAGGCGCTTCTTTTACTGAGGATCTCAATGCCGACTCTCTTGACCTGGTTGAACTGATAATGTCTCTGGAAGAGGAATTTAAACTTCAAATTTCTGATGAGGATGCAGAAAAAATCACAACAGTTGGAGAGGCAGAAGAATATATAGAAGAGCACCTACGGGAAGCATAATGCGTAATTAGACGCATTAGAGATAGGAATTCGACGAGATCAGGAAACTAGCCAGGAGATCATCAATAGTCTTAAAGGCGAAACTGGTTGTGTATGGCTATTTAAATCAACTGATCTCGATCGTCCTTATCTTTTGAGGCACATCGCTCTGGTTGTATGTTCTGATGACAATCAATTGGCTATTATATTTCTCCATCTTGGCCTATCTTCCTCAAAGTAGACGTTATATAATATTTATAAGCATTTAGAAAGTGTGCCCGTCTATTTTTCGCATTTGATTGCAATGAATATTGTCGCAAGCGAAAAGGTCAACTTGTGGAAATGATGCCTGCCGCTCAAGCGGTAGAATCGCTCGTTAATGAATATGGTAAACTGGTCTTCCAAACGATCTATGGCTTAACCGGAGATTGGGAAGAAAGCCAGGATCTGACGCAGGATACTTTTCACCAGGCGCTGAAAACGATTGATGCAGCGCGCGCTAAAAGCGGTGTACAGTTCCACGCAAAAGCCTGGCTTTTACAAATTGCCTTAAATACAGTACGTATGCAACGTCGACGACGCAGTATCTTTCGATTCATTCCATTCTCAAGCTTACAAAAAGCAGAACCATCCGAATCCGAAACATCATCGCAACAGGCAAGCACAGATACATTGATCGAACGTGCGGCACCTGTTCAACCAACAGGCTACGGCGCAATAGCGGGGATTGATCCGGAAGTATTTGTAGCTGAACAAGATGCAGTACGCAGATCACTTGCACACCTCTCTGAACCATTGCGGCTGTGTCTACTCCTCTCGGTGATTGGACAATTCTCCACAAGAGAAATCGCGAAGATGCTAGAAATTGAAGAAGCAGCCGTTCGCCAGCGTCTAGGTCGCGCCCGTAAACAATTCCAAAGTTTTTACGAGCATGAGAGTGGCGAAGAGATCGTCGAGAAATCTGAAGCAACAAATAACACAAATATGTCACAAAAACACCTCCCCAATCATCACAGTAATATAGAGCGAGCAGAGTTAAGATTTCCTGGCTAAGGTGAAGCTCTTGAGAAACCCAAGGCTATCCTGTAAACCAGTGGGCTCTAAACAACATCTCATCTCTAATCCTGTTGGAGGAACTATGCACAACGACTCAATCGAAACCCTGCTGTTACGCCATTATGGTACTACAGCACAAGTACCTGTTGATCTTGAAGAT
This sequence comes from Ktedonobacteraceae bacterium, assembly GCA_035568795.1. Classification (GTDB taxonomy): domain Bacteria; phylum Chloroflexota; class Ktedonobacteria; order Ktedonobacterales; family Ktedonobacteraceae; genus DATMNR01. The sequence goes on along the minus strand of DATMNR010000201.1, from coordinate 5,846 downwards.
ACATTACTCGCCACTATACGGTTGGATGAAGTAGAGTTAGAAAAAGAGCAGCAACTTATAACACGCCTGAGAGAGCGGCGTATAAGTCGTCGCCATGCAGTCCGCATCGTAACCATTGAAGCTGGTCTGGAAGGATTGAGTCTTGCGCTTGAAGGTGTCAGAGCAATTGAATCAGCACTAATAAGGCCAGATGTTACAAAGCCAGCATATTCTTAAGAATAGAACAGAGACATCTATTTGCGAATATCTTTCGTAGTAGAATTTAGGGCATAGATAAAACAGTCAAAGAAAGGGTACAAACCATGCCATTAGGATTACACTTACCAGAATTGATTATCGTTCTTGCTGTAGCATTACTGATCTTTGGTCCCAAAAAACTGCCAGAGATGGGATCTGCGATTGGCAAGAGTATAAAAGAATTTCGCAAGGGCATGAGCGAACTGAGTGGACCAAAAGATGAGCATGTTGAGGAGACTAAGGTGCCAGTTAGTACTGCCAACGAAATGAGTAAACTCAACACATCGGCAGTTGAAACCGATGCTACTGTCAGTACAGCGTCAGTCAACAATGAAGTCACCAGCTCAGAAGTAAAAATTGATTAGTGTCGTTTGCACATAGAAGCTAAGATTTTGATCCTACCTTTTAGAGGCAGATATGGCAACTAGTAACGTAGATCAGCAGGATACTATGGCATCAGTTAATGACAGCATCATAGAAGAGGAAGAGACCGAAGAGTCTTCCATGTCATTGGTGGAACACCTGGAAGAGCTACGCTGGCGTATCTTCAAATCGCTCATCGCGATCACTGTTGCAGCTATCGTGGCATTCATTTTCCGCATTCAAATTATGGCATTTCTGACACTTCCACTACCCAAAACAGCAGATACCTTAACGAAGGGCCAGCTCGTTGTGACAGCAGTAGGGGAAGGATTCACAATATACCTCAAGCTTGCCTTTGCAGTTGGTTTCGTAATTGCGCTACCAGTGATTCTTTATCAGACGTGGGCATTCATCTCACCTGGTCTTTACGAGAGAGAAAAGAAAAATGCTGTTCCTTTTATCGGGGCAGGCATTGTTCTCTTCATATCTGGCATTGCTCTCGGATTCGTCGTGCTACAATACCCGGTGCAGTGGTTACTCAATTTTGCGTCAGACAGTTTTGTGCCACTCATAACTGCTGATAACTACTTCACGTTTGTAGCATTTTTCCTGCTTGCCTTTGGTGTTGCATTTGAGATTCCGCTTGTGCTCACATTTCTGGCACAATTAGGTCTCATAACTTCGCAAACGCTTCGTAGGAAACGGCCTGTTGCTTACGTTGGAATGTGGATTGCCGCAACATTCATTACCCCCGGAGCTGATCCCTACAGTCCTGTCATTCTTGGAATTGCAATGACATTCTTGTTTGAACTGACAATTGTGTTCATTCGGATAACGAAACATTAAAAGTTAGCTGATAGAAAATTCGTGAGATGAGGCCAGCGTAGCAGCTCTATACTGGTCTCATCTCATTTATACTATTTCCATTGTGAGAACTAGGCGAGTATCATAACGGGACAGCCTGTTTCTGGGCAGTCTCATCAGATCCAGCTAGTTTCCCAGATCCAAATCTGGCCCAGAGAATGATGATGGTAAGCATATAGAAGATTGCACCTAAAATAAATATTGGTGTGTAGCCAAAGTGGACAATGATCAATCCACCGATCGGAGCAGCTAAAGCCCAGGGTACTTGAAATGCTGCCTGGTAACTGCTGTTCGCTAATCCTCGATGCTTCTCCGTTACAGATTCCATTGAAAATACCTGAAGAATACCTGCTGACATATCCATAGTGCCCTGTCGGAAAAGATAGAAGAAAGCAGCAAGCGGCAGGATACTTGTCAGACCAATTGTAAGTAAAAGAGGAATACTGACAAGACGTGTTAGAGTAATCGCGTTGATCTTGCCAAGTCGTTTCGCAAGCCGAGGCGCAGTTAAAGTGAGTAAAGCTGTTATGGCATTCGCACCACCATCTATCAAGCCAAAGAGCGCGGTCGATGCATTCAAATGCTGCACGAAGTAGATATTGAAGTATGGAATGAATAGGCCTGCGCCAAATCCTGTGAGTACATAAACCAGTACCAGAAAAAAGAATGCACTATGCAGGAAGATGTTTATGAGTGAAATTGTATGAGAAAAGAAAGCCTCTCCCCGCCATGCCCATGGCAACCATCCACCTGATGAAGATGGCAATGGTGTGCCCCTATTAGATACAAGCGTTTGACTGGCAGTGTCATTGCGGGACAATGGCAGAGATGAAATACGTTGTGTGCGCCGGGGGGGTCGAACATTGCTCATCATGAACAGGGGAATGAAACTTGGGATGGCAATTATGCCAGCAAACAGGAGAGCCAATTGGTAAGAGCGAGTATCGGGTTGGGTTGCAAGCAATGAAGATGTCCTGTAGAGTAATGGCGCCATGAGCCAGGGGATTGATCGAAACCAGATGGGTAATACTCCCCCAATAACCTCACCTAACACCAACGTAATCAGACTTAATGAAATATTCATGCTAAAAAGATGAGGGCGTTCTTCAGGTGTGCTATTCAGAGTTAAGAATGGGGCGGTGATTACAAGTAAGAAGGCCAGGCCCACGCCAACTATAAATGAACTTATAAGTAATGGTAGAGGTTGACGAAATAAAATCTGGCCTGCACCTGCTATGCCAATAAGTGTACTCGAGAAAATGAGAATGATTTTCCCGCTGAAAAGATCAATGCATGCTCCAGCGGGAAATATGGCAAGACCTGCACCAATCGTTCCAACAAATAATACGACTCCGACAAAATCCGCATGATAGCCTAGAGAGATCAGGTAAAGGTTGTAGAGTACCAGTAAAATGCCAGCTGTAACTCCACTTAAGACATTGCTAATAAGAAACAGTTTGGCATTGCGCTGAAAATGCTTGAACTGTTGTATATATTCAATAACCAGGCGCATTATTGCTTTGTACAGTTCCTTCGCCCTCTAACCGCTTGGTTTCTTGTATCACTTTTGTATGGATGTTCTCATCAGATGGATCAAGTTGGGTAACCATGACGTTAGAGGAACCATCGTCTAAGCTTGAACTTTCCACAGATACTTCTGCTGGGATTGATCTTTCGATGTCTCCCGCTTCTGGCAACAACAAGGGACTACGAGGCTTCAGTTTGACCAGTCCTGGAAGGAAAAAAGCCTTAAGCATGCCTTGTGCCATTACAGTACGTGCACGAAACTCAATTACTCCATCAGTGATACGATCAGCAACCGGATCGACCCTTTTTTCTACGTTATTGACCTGTTTTTGGGTGTTTTTGGCTATCTCTACCACCTGCACCGACTGAACTGTATGGATCGCCTGTAACGCCTGACTAATTCTGCTATCAGATTCTAAGCTAGCAGGTACTGATTCATTTGGTGGCGTGTGGAGGACAGTATCAATGCTTTCTACAATCGAACGCAATTGATGAAGCAGCCCAACCTTGTCCCGTACCCATGCATTTCCATACAAGAGCAGTAATGAACCTACAAAAAAGAGCACTGCGAAGAGAAACACATAAATGACCAGCACAAGAGCAGCAATGCGCCCCAAAGTAGTCAACAGATCTCCGTCATCTGCCAGTATCATAAGCAGCATAGTTACTCTCCTTCAGAGTTGGAATTCAACTCTATTAACTCTAACTGCTGTTGTCGGCGTTCTTCATAGCGTCGTCGCGCGCGACCCTTACCCACAAATATACGCAACATTTGCTGCCCACCCACAAGAAAGCCTACTGCGCGTACACTGGGTCCAGCCACATATTGGGTAGCCATGCGGGTAGTGCTACTGATAGTAGTAGCCGTCTGACTAACACTCTTTGTTGTATCCTTTACGACGTCAGTTGTTTCCTCCACTGACTGGGAGATCATTGCGACTGAATGTTGCAATGACGTTAATAAAGGGTTTATTTCATCAGTTACCGTCGCAAATGTTCGGAGCGCTGTCAACAAAGCATAGATGAGCATTACCGTTGAGATAATGAGTAGGGACGCCAGGACAATGATAGCAACATAGAAAACTGGCAGTAAAACGCCGAATATTCGCGCAAAAATGAAGCCAGTAATCATTAACGCAAGGACGACAGCTGAGATAATAATCACATAGCGAGTCGTCTTCTCAATAGTTCTATTGATATTTCCAGTCACAGACGTAGGGCTTTCCATAAATCGCCTCCTAACATATTAGTAATGTCAAACTAATACTTGATTATAGCAGCATTGACAATTAAGCAAAAGAGCAAAGAGTTTACTGAAGGCCTACCTGCTTTATACCCTACAATGAATGTGTTACAATAGGCACATTGATTTTCTGTTGTAATACATTCGTACTGCATGGGAGGACTTAAAACCAATGTTCAGCACGATTTTCGCCGATACTATCACTATTAAAATTGGCAATACCGTATTGTATCTGGGTACCAATCTAATCGTCTATGTGGCTGTGGCAGCTATCGTAGGTCTTGTCGCAGAATTTTTAGTCGGTTGGCGACTACCATTTGGTATCATTGGGGCAACTATTGCAGCTCTCATCGGTATCTGGATCATGACACAGGTGATTGTTATTTCTGGTATTCCAGATTACGCGATCAATACCACTCCACCAATTTACCTGGTAAGAGCTATTATTGGAGCAGCACTTTTCGTGTTCATCTGGCATCTATTAACCTTTCCACTTTACCGCAGGCGTAATCGTCGCAATTATCGTCGCTATGAAAATCCCTATAACAGATATTGATAGTAAGAAAGAACCTTGTACTGGGTTAAACGTATACTTAGGTAGAGATGTATAGAAAGGTAACAAATCATAGAAAGAGATGTTGATAAACACAGGTGAACGGACGCAAATGGTACGCTTTTAGAGATTCTCCTGCTAGCAGCGAGCATTTACTTGAAGTACCCCTACGTCCCGAAGAGGCAATAACCAGACAAATACAGTTAAGCTATAGCACCGCGATAACTCGACACAGGAAGTTACGTTGGACTGAAGGTATCTCCTGGTTTACCTGGATAATAGCTCTGATTACCTCCGCAATCTGGTGTTTGACTGCTTATCAAGTGGCTCTTGCTGCCGGAGCACATACACTGCCTGATTTTCTTGCAAATGCCTTTTCAAATAGTCAGAATGCCGATGTACTGATTGCATACGGTGCAAAATATAATCAAGCCATTCTAGAAGGGCAATACTGGCGCTTCGTAACACCTATATTTTTGCACGCTAACATACTGCATGTAGGCCTGAATATGCTTAATCTGATTGTCCTCGGAGTCTTTGTCGAGCGTATTTTTGGGCACCTACGTTTTTTGCTTATTTACCTGATAACCGGGGTAATCAGTATAGTTGCAAGCTTCTACTTTGCGCCTCAAGAGATTAGTGTGGGAGCTTCGGGAGCTATCTTTGGCCTGGTTGGAGCATACAGTCTTTTTGTTTTCATTCACCGCAGGGCTTTCCGACGAGGTGGTATCCCAGCACTGTCATGGCTCGTTTTAATTGTAGGAATAAACCTTGGTATTGGACTTATCATTCCCAATGTCGATAATTATGCTCACGTAGGTGGTTTTTTAAGTGGATGTATCCTAGGTTGGTTTTTTGCACCTTTTTATGTTCTTCATTCTGAAAAAGGAAAAACTGTATTGATAGATGTGCATAGTCTTAACCGTCGCTGGCCCCTGGCTCTTTTGACGATTGCAGTTACAATACTCTCTGCTATCATCGCTGTACATTTTATTGGAGGATAATGCTTTGGAAGCTCAAACCGATGTTCAAACTTACCTGGAGCGTGGAAAGCAAGCA
>DATMNR010000200.1:0-3054 GCA_035568795.1 Ktedonobacteraceae bacterium | reverse complement strand
GGTATTCAAGAACTTGCTGGCGATGCAACCATGCTCTATTACATGACTGAAGAGGGTCAGGAGGGGAGAAATGCCTTTCTGGAGAAGCGCAAGCCCGATTTCTCCAGGTTCCCGCGTTTGCCTTAGTTTTCTGTCCATTTTGATGTGGCATACATATCGAGCCGGGCATCCGCAAGGAATGCCCCACATGTCAAAACTCATTTGCCATACTAAGAAGCATACTACACTTATGAAAATCATTGATATTCAGTGGCATACATATCGGCTGCCATTTCTGCACAAGTTCCATACCGCTCACGGCTTTATGGACACTCGTGAAGGAGTGATTGTACAGGTGACAACCAACGAAGGAGTCACTGGTATTGGAGAGATAGCTCCACTCCCAACGTTCAATGGGGGCAGCCTTGCTGATGCCTGCTCGCTTCTACCAGAACTAAATGGTCACCTTTACTATTCAAAACTATATGAAGCGTTAGAACTGCTCGCAGGAGAGAAGGTATCTACAAAAAGCGCCTCTACATTGTGCGGTTTGGAAATCGCTCTGCTCGATGCGCTAGGCAAAACAACGGATTGCAGTGTTTCCACACTGCTCTCACCAGCCCATTTTACGCCACGGGAAGCTGTGCCTGTTAATGCGGTTATAAGCGCCAAAGCAACGAAAGCAGCTGCCGAGATTGCATTGAATGCTAAAAAGAACGGCTTTCCTTGCGTAAAGCTCAAAGTTGGCCTGGGATTAAGCATCAGTGAAGAGGTAGAGCGCATAGCAACGGTGCGTGATACCATCGGACCTACAATACACCTCCGCCTGGATGCAAACGAAGCCTGGCAACTTGAGGAGGCAATCGCTATTCTCTCTCAATGTGTGCCATACAACATTCAATATATCGAGCAGCCCCTGAAAGCCCAAAATCTTGTGGGAATGCGAACGCTACGTCAGGAAATACCGATCCCAATCGCTGTTGATGAAGCAGTACACGATCTGGAGAGCGTTTATCTCGTTCTCGATAACGAGGTAGCCGACATCCTGGTAATCAAACCTCAACTTGCTGGCGGGCTACGTATTGCACAGCAAATGATTCGAGCCGCATCAGAAAGTGGTGTTTACTGTGTCATTACAAGCACGATCGAAGCAGGTATCGGTCTGGCTGCCGAGCTACACCTCGTCGCTGCATCTCCCCAGGTAACGCTTGAATGTGGTCTAGCTACTCTTCCCTTATTAGCCGATGATCTCCTCGCCGAAGAGTTGCTCGTTCGCGATGGTTTCCTGGCAGTTCCTACAGGCCCCGGCTTAGGTGTTGGGCTGGACCAACAGGCACTTGACAGATATAGTTCAGGTTTACAGTGAATAATAATCCTTGCCAGTTTATGCTGATTCACACACTAACCCAGACACCCGTAGGGGTCGATGATGCAGTTTCAAAAAATAATCCGCATTTCCGTAAGGGTCACAGTTTGTCATGCTGAGCCGCAGCGAAGCATCTCGACGCCCCGCGCGACAGACCCTTTGCTGCGGCTCAGGGTGACAAGAGAGGGGCCGCTTTCAAAATCCACCTTATTTTGGTAATGTTCATTTTCGGGCTTCCGTGGTTTGCACAATATCCCACATTAAAAAGTTAATCCGCATTTATCGCGCCCATCGCCGATGTATCGGCCCTCAGCTCATTAGGTTGCTGTCTCGCTACTCAAATGGACCACCTCTCCATCAATATGAAGCGTTGCATCCCAGGTGACCTCAATAGCATCCTTGACACTCTGGTGGGCAGGACAACCTTCAGGGTGTACTTGAAGTGCGCGCTCTGCCGCAGCACGCGACTCAACAGGGATAGTTATATCGTAGTGTACTGTAATCGACTGAATACGAATCGTCTTGCCTATACCAACAATACGCCCATCGACAGTGGCTATGTAGAGTTGACGATCAAAAGGAATCTTGCGCCCTGACAGGGCGCCGGCAAGTGTGCCGTACATTCAGCCAGCAACGGCGGCAACAATATGATCTAGCGTAGAGGCTATCGCTGGTCCCTCTTTGGCCCCATAATACTCACGCAATTTCCCCTGTACACCATATACAACAGGAGTTTCCACTTCACCGAGATAGGCATTGCGATAGCCATCCTTATAAACAAGGCGTGCTTGTGAAATATACTCAAAAGGTTCTGCCATCATGTTCTCTTGCATGCTATTTACTAGATCAACAATGTCCAAAGTTCCATGCTTCACTACGTGTTTATACTATCACACTCCCGACAATTCGGTCATGATGTTCGAGCCGTGCTATCATATACACAGTAGTTATATACTTTTCAGCGAGCAACGGGAAAGCTGATTACATTATTATATATTCTGTGGATGGTCTTTGAGACCATTTATGAGACAAAAAGGAGCCAGGAATAAGTTTATGAGTATTAAGTTAGCCGGGTCAGCATGCATCATTACCGGAGCCAGTTCAGGAATCGGCAAAGCATCCGCACTCGCTTTAGCCAGTGAAGGAGCTGATCTTGTACTGATAGCCCGCAGGAAGCACCGTCTGGATGAACTGGTGGAGACAATCCAGGCAGCAGGTGGTCGAGCCATCGCCGTAGTTGGAGATGTCCGTGAAGAGGAAACAGCTACGCGAGCTATCGCTGTCGCAAAAGAGCAATTCGGTAAAGTTGATATCCTCATTAACAATGTCGGCATCGGAATCTATAAGTCACTCATAGAGACCAGTGCTGCAGATTATGACGCAATGATAGATAGCAACGTACGTTCCACGTTCTTGTTTACTCGACATACGGTTCCATTGATGATTGAGCAGAAATCAGGTACAATTCTTATGATTTCATCCATGGCGGGTATATATGGTTATGCCGGCGAAGCGGTGTATTGCGCAACTAAATTTGCTCAAGTCGGTTTCGCTCAAGCATTGGACAAAGAGTTGCGTCAATATGGAATTAAGGTTGGAGTAATTTGTCCTGGTGGTGTCAAGACAGAATTCGCACTGGGCACGGGACGTACAGACGAGAGTGTCGCTCAATCAGGTTGGCTGGACCCTGAGGATGTTGCAGGCGCTGT
>DATMNR010000199.1:0-20857 GCA_035568795.1 Ktedonobacteraceae bacterium | reverse complement strand
TTATCTCTATGGTACAATTTGAGGTGGCAAGTCCTAACGAACGCTGGACTGTTTCAAAGATTCCTATGCTCAACGTGTAACTAGGAATCCATGGTGATGTAACTCTTAGCGTGCGCCTTCAGATATATGGGTTATATATCTGGAGGCGCACGTTACTGTTTAAATTTAGATTCCTGCAAATAAGCCACCAAGGAATGAGAACCGTGATACTCTCCCAACTTTGGTACTACTTTCTTGCGCTGTTTGACTGTGCCAATCATAATAGTAGCTGCTTTGGTTGAAACATTACATCTTGATAGATTGGTTCGTGAAATGGTTGCATTTTATTTGAAGCATAAAATACTTTGTGGAATGTTAGTTTTTCTCTCATGCTTATTGATTACAGCTTGCAGTAACAATACAGTTAGTAGTCCTAGTCCAACCCAACCAGTAGTAGTGCAAGGTACTTCAATTGCGAGCACTCCTGGCATTGGTCCTACTGTCATTCTTACTCCAACGAAAGTTCCAGGCGGTAATGAACAGAGTCAACTTGTCACTTTGCCAGATCGTGTAATCGCAATTACCAATATGAGCAAGCAAGCTGGTACAGATAGCAACTCGATAGCTATTAATCTAACAATCACAATTAAAAATACTGGAGCAAAAACAATCAACAATAATGCGGTATATTTTCAGTTGATCAGTGCGGAGGGAGACGCATTTGGGCTACAATCCAATGTAACCTCCAATTTCTTTGGTTCGATTGCTTCCCAAAGCTCACGTAGCGGCACTATCATATTCCAGGTGCCGTCAGGTGCGATCAATGGAATTCGTCTGATGTATAGGCCTGATGTCTCAACCGATACTATATTCGTGAATTTGAACCTGGCGTAAAGATCGGGTGTATCACTTTCGTGACGACTCCCCGGGGGCTTCTGGAATGACACCGGTGTGTCGTCCCACACCAAGCGTTCGGTTCATGCCCATGAGCGAGCTCGCGCTCACAGCAACTCATGCATTGCATGGCACGATGTGTTCGCACGGTAGTGTTTTACCTCTGGCCCTTCGCCAGAGAACCCGTCCACTATTCAGTTGGCAACGTGCAAAAGAACTATCTCCCCATTTGTTTTGTGTCGTACAAAAGTGGAAATGAAAAGACTGCCTATCGGCAGCGCAGTTTACATCCCCTGGCGTGAAGCGCCGGGGCTTTCGCCGCGAACAGGTAATTTTTGGCGCATGAATTCTAGCACGATGCGATCAATACGCGCATCTTCAAACCAGCGCTCTTCCAGGTTTTCACGTCCGCTAAATTTTCGAAATGCATCGCGAGTACTATCGTCATATGTACCAGTAATATTTCCTTGATAATCGCCACTTATAGACAATCGCTCCTGTAATTCCACCGCCAGATTCTGGTCAATAATGAGGATGTCAGAAGGGTCTGTCGGAAATAAGTAAAGTTTATGCAATTGCAAAATACGCTGTAATTCGTCGATTGGTTGCGCATGATCATCTACTCTTAGATCAATAAAACGATCATTGAATCCTTCATATCCACCATTTTTCCGCACTACAAGCAAAGCTGCTGATTGTTGTCCTCGGCTATCTCCTCCTGCTTCCTGGCCTGCAGCCAGAGCCGCAATTAAGCGATCGCAAAGAAGTCCAGCCGTTTCTTCAAATGTGCGTGCCATTGCAAGCACGGTATCCTCACCTACCAGGATGTTGCCCTGGCATGCAAAATGTTCTCCAATATAGCCGCCTGCCCAGGGGAAACACTCTTCCCCTGTGTAAGTGGCAGCTGCGCCTGCAACACCGATAACACCCACCTGGCGCTTAGCTCTATTTTCATCATTACGTGTTAGTTCAGCAATTACCTCGCTGGCTGATAAGCCGTTTTCCAGAAGATCCAATCCATGAGGACCGTACGAGGTGTTAGCCCAGGATTGTGTAGCAATCGCTCCTACTCCAGCTTTTGCCCAGGGTACGACAGCTCCAACCCCTAGAAATTTGGACTGAACCGCAATACCTAACTCACCTTTTTGGGGATCGCGAGCTACAATAGAGAATGTCATACTATTGCCTCCCATTTGAGATAATGTTGTAAAGCCATTATAGCATGCTGCTGTTTACATAAGCAGGGGAACTCTTTTATTCTCCTTCTCTCTCACTTTTCAAGCCAATTGATTGTAAGAATATTGTAATGTTTTTGTAATAGCTCTTCAATGTGTACAAAAGAACTTGACTTTTAACGTTCTTTGAAGCAAAATTGTAGAGTCCTTCGTTCATATTTCATTCTCACTTATTAACGCTATCAAAATTTGAGAGATTGCAGCCCTAATTTGCGTATATCTTTCAGGACGAAGGCGAGTGCACCACCGGTCCGGTATATCTCTATACTATGGTTCTATACGTCAAAACAGCATTCTTAAGTGATACTGTACGCTGGAGGGTGGCCAGCGATGAAATTCGGTAGAGAGATGTACCCAGATCTGAAGGAGCAATCATGGTGCGACAAAACTGGTCAGATGAAGACCTGGCACAAAGGTTGCAAAAGCGTGATCCGGAGGCGTTAGAATCACTCATTTCACGGTATTCACGAGAAGTGTATTACTTCATTCGTTTGGTTTTGGATGGGATTGGAGTTTCTCAAGATGCCGAAGAGTGTGTAAATGATCTCTTCATTGCCGTATGGCAGGAGATCGATACCTTTGATCCTATGCGGGGAACGCTACGCACTTGGCTGACGATGCGTGCAAAGTATATCGCACTTGATCGCAGACGCCAATTATGTCGACGTCAAACTCATAACTTGCAATCGGCGGATGAAATCCGCCAATGGAATACTTCAGATGGAAGTAGCAATGGAAGAGCTTCTGGATGGGGAGGTCACGATTATGAAAATCGTGTTACGCTTCCTCCGCACCCTGAATCTAGCATGGAAACCTTGTTGGAACAGAGTGAAAGGCGCGAAGAATTGCGCCTGGCCCTGGCGACGTTGCCTGAGCTTGATCGCTATTTAATTTACCAGCGATACTTCAAGTTTGCCAGTACCGAAGAGTTGGCAACGAAGACAGGATTAACTCGTCACGCTGTCGATACACGGCTCTGGCGAGCGCGGAAAAGCTTACGCGAGGCGCTCAAGGAGCATGCACATGAGTATGAACGAATTTGACCAGGAACTGAATAATGAGAGTAATGAAAATCTCTTACTCGCTGCACTTGAGCAGGAAGTCCCTCCTGATTTTGGTGAGGATGACCTGATCTTTGCTCATGAGTTAAATTCGATCTTCTCACCTGAGCAAGAGGAATTGCCTCCATACTTTGTACAAACTCTACTTGCATCAGAAGACCAGTTGTTCCGTCCTGTTGAACCGGGATTTGAACATAAGACTCGTGCGCGGGTCTTTCGACGCCTCAAGTTGAAACGTAGACTATTTCGTACCCCACGCTCGATTTTTGATGCCTTCATTACTGGCCTGAGTAATATCTACGCTCGCGGTTCGTTGCTTGCCACGGCTGTTGCATTTATGCTTATTATGCTTGTAACTGTTGCTTTTACGGCGCCTTCGTTTGCTTCAGGAATGGCAATCTTGCTGCAGGGTGCTCATAGCGGCGTGTATCAAGTGAATACCTATCCAAAGAGTGTGCATATTCTTACACATAAGCATAGAGTAACTCGAAATAATGTTGATAGCGAGTCCAGGCAAATCACATTGTTAGAAGCTCAACAACAACTACATTTTAAAATCTACATGCCGACTTCTTTACCCGCTAATTATGCTTTGAACTCTATTTATATCTATCAGAAAACAGAAGAATCATGGGCAGATGGCCCCTTTATTAAGTTAGTGTATAGTCTTAATGGAGTTAAATCAAAAGGAACGGGTCAGATTGTAATACGTGAATTTCTGCCGAATGAAAATGTACTTCAAGTGGTCCAGGACAAAGCTGTCCATCCCATACATGTTGATAAGTATGGGCAACCGGCAGCGATCTATATCAACGGCCAGTGGCAAGCGATTAACAGGTTTGAACATAAATGGGTTTATGGTGAACGCAGCGAACTGATTTACCAGCAGAATGGCATACTTTTCTGGATTGCAGGTGATCAATATGATCGTATCGGTGAGAAGGAACTTTGGAATCTTGCTCAATCTCTTCGGACGCACTCTTTCAATCGCTATAGTCTCATGAGAAGTGAAATGCCAAGTGTTACACAGGCCTACCTTGGTGATGTGCTTGATCCTTACTCTCAGGAACTTGTGATAGTTTACCCCGATGACAATCCAGGCAGCGCGGCGTATTATCTTAGTGTAAGCTCTGAACAGCCAACAACTCCTATATCTCCTCAAATTGGAGCGCACGGGCATTAATCTCTAGACACTCAATCATTTTTCTGGTATCCTTAGTAACAGGCCAATACGCTTAAGGCTGCTATAAGCATTCTTTATTCTCTACGCCATTACCAGCAACGTCGCTGGGCAAGTTAATCAAGAAGCCTCAAAGGAGAGGTAGCTATGAAACAACACGCTCCAAAAGAGAAAACCGAAAAACCCCATGGCCTGCCACACTTGCGCATTCTTCGACAACGTAAAGGTCTGAGTATTGGGCAACTTGCATCAATGACAGGCATACGCCGCGATACTATCTCACATCTAGAGAGTGGTCGTCAGGATCCACAACCCTATCAATTACGATTATTAGCACGCATATTGGAAGTTCCTCAGTATGCATTAGTATCATAATAGGCGATGCCTCGTGTGCAACTCCTCCTTTGGCTTAAACGTACATTTATTGTAGAAGATCTTCAAAGGAGTGCTACGACAATTAACCACGAAGAAATGCAATTTGCCGATCCTGAATGGCAATCTCCAGGGCAACGTAGTAGCACTCTGGAGCAGGAATCTTTTCATCCCCAGCCAGTAACTGCTCCTCATGAGGAAAACTCTGCAAGGTTTAGTTCGCAACAAGGAGAATCAGATACGCTATCTGATTATTTTGCTGGATACCGGGCACGTCAGCAACATCAGAATACAGTGCCTCCAGGGCAACAAAAACATGTACGTATTAGTCGGTGGTTTTGGATCGTCCTGGTGCTGTTAATACTAACGTTCTTTGCTGGGCGTCCTTTTTTTATTGAAGGCGGTTACTTAGTTGAAGGCTTCCTATTGGAGAATGTCGTTTTTGGATTGGGTATTATTGGAATACTCATTGTAGTTATAGCTGTGTTTCGAAACCATAGTAAGCTCACCTTCAAGAACAGAAGTGCCCTAGAGGCGCGTGACTTCTTAGTCGGCAACCGCCCAACTATCATTGTTAACAACGGCATTGGCACAATCCGTGTTCTTTCCAGTGCTCAAAGCAGCCAGGTGCGTATTCGAGCGAATAAGCAAAACAAGGGTTGGGTGAATGCTAGCAATGATTTGCCGATTCGTTATGAACAGCGCACTGAGGATAACACTATCATTGTTGATTCCCTGCATCGATGGAGCTTCTTCGGGAAAAAAAGTATTGATTTTGATCTTACAGTGCCACTTACTGCTGACCTGGAACTAAAGACTAGTGTCGGGAAGATTGATGTCAGTAATGTCATTGGGCAAATGAAGCTAACCAGTGACGCAGGTTCCATTCACGCAACTCAAGTTTCTCTACAAGGTAAGTCTACATTGAAAACTGATGTAGGCTCAATTTATTTCTCAGGCTCTATCGAAAACCAAGGAGCTTATAAATTTCTTTCGGATGCAGGTAGCATCAATGTAAATTTACCTGAAGATGCCTCGTTCGAGGTTGATGCCAAAACAGACGTAGGCTCAATTCGTTGCAATTTTCCAATTAATGGCTATTCAAAAAAATCGCACACAAAATTGCAAGGTAAAATAGGCGACCCTCCTTATGCAACTCTTACTCTGAAAACCGATGTAGGTTCGATTACTCTGAAATACACAGATACTGTTTACTAGAGGCTCTCCTCCTGCGTGCATGATGAAGTTATAGTAAAGGTATCTTTCATTCGGAAAGATAAGAATCTTGTGTATTTAGCGTGGTGTCGTTTCGTCTGGGATAAAGGGAGCGCCATGCCCAGGAACAATCAAACTAGCAACCTGTAAGACACGTCTTCTGTTTGCATGTAATGCAGCCAGGTCGTCTGCTAAAGGATCCTCTGCTGGTCCCTCCGCAAACCACCAAAGATGGGTAAAAGCGATGGTACCTTCGTGTGTTCCAACAAGTGTTGTGATATCTTGAGGTGTATGACCGGGTGTTGTAATCAATCGGATGGAAGGAGAGATTTGAAATCCTTCAGCCTCACGGCTTTCCCAGGTGTCACCTTTATAGATAGCCCAGTAATCATGAAAACGGGCGTATGGGAACAGTGCCGCGTTCAGTGTATGATCCGGATGGTGATGAGAAAACACGACGTCAGTGATGTTTGTGGGTAACTCGCCAAGCGCGGCAAGTGGCTCAAGGATTGCTTCGGGACTTGGTACCATGCCAGGGTCAATGATAACTCTTGCATCCCCGTCGCGTATAAAACCAATCGTAGATGCAACATAACTACTTGTCGGTGTCTCGCCATCCCTCGCATACCCATTGAAGAGAATATGTACTTCCGCGGATGAGGAACCGGGTCGATCAGTCTTTCCTGGCATTGTATACTTCTCCTTGAGTTTCAGATATTTTCGTCCATCATATCACAATGGGTATACAACAGACCTCTATTTCGATTGCTCATTAAGCACCTGGATGATTTTCGCTCGTACCTCCTGCAATCTGAGTTCAAAGCTTTCCAGCACACCTGCGCCTATGCCGTTTCCTTCTCGAATCAACCCTAATAGTATATGTTCGGTCCCAATATAGTGATGATTTAGAAGTCGAGCTTCATCAACAGCAAGCTCAATCACCTTCTTGGCACGCGGAGTTAAGCCAATTTCACCTAAGACGATGCGATCTCCCCGGCCAATAATGTCTTCGATAGCTTTACGAACCTTCTCTAAATCGACACCTAGACTAGTGAGAACTTTCGCAGCAACTCCCTCGCCTTCGCGTACAAGGCCAAGCAATAGATGTTCTGTTCCGATATAATTGTGATGTAAGCGTTGGGCCTCTTCTTGTGCAAGACTCAAGACTTTCCTGGCTCGCTCTGTGAACTTGTCAAATCTATCTCTATCATGAATTCTTATGTTATTCCTCTTTCCGTAATAACCAGTTCTTGCACATGTACAACCCAGCAATCTGCAGACATAGCGAGTCAATCTATAGAACATCCTCAATTGATCCTTTCTGAATGGATGATTTTCTACATTACCGGACTAGAGTCAAATCATTATTCTTGACATCCACTCCTGTCCCGCATACACGCTTAATGCGTTCCGCCAGGGATGGCTCACCCCATCGTTTGCGCCTGGGTGTCCGGCTATGATCCGCTAGTGCTTGTAGACCGTTACAGATACGACCACGGCCCAACCAGAGGACCATCAAAGCATCTGCATGGAAAGCTATTGAACGTGATTGCATTTGCATTAACCACACAATGCTTACATATAGCGCAATGGCAATAGGGAATCCTACAAGAGGCACATGGTGGATCCAGGACAAGATCATCGCTAAACAAGCTATTAGCACTACACTAACGAGAATGAGGCGAACAAGAACATATATTGGTTTGTGAGCACAAATGGAGCGTGCTAACCCTGTTGCTAGCAATACATCTATTTCGGACTGCCCTATCGTAGCTATCGCATTTAATGGAAATATAAGCCGAATTTTACGCCTACAGAATCTTGAGTAACGCACCATTGGCTCGCGAATATGCGGATTCAGGGAGAAGCTTAGCATTGATGATCTGGAAGCGATACGAGCCTCATAAGCGATGCGGGTAAAAGTGTCCTGAATAGATGTGGGAACGTATACTCGTGATCTTTTTCGTGGAAAATGCAAGCTAAAGCGTTGTCTTCGTTTAGTTTCTTCTTGTGAACCAAGTCGATGGAGCAGATTCTGCCATGACGCTTGTGATAATGGTTGTTCGCGTAACTGATGGTCATAAAATGTGGCAAGACGCTTCTCCAGGTCAAATGGTTCTTGTTGCTTGCTTTTACTAAAGTTCTGATCTTTCATGGCAACTCACCTTTCTCCATCTTGCAACAGCTCACGCAGGCGCTCACGAGCACGATTCAGCCTTGATTTAACTGTCCCTATAGGCCAGCCCAGCACCTGCGCAATGTCAACCTCAGTAAGGTCAGCTCCATAGCGTAATGCAATGACTCGCCTCTGTTCGGAACCCAGTTGCGCTAAAGCTTGACGAACTTCTTCACGCTGTGCCACTTGTTCTTGCAGATTAGAGTGTTCTTCCTTATGATTATCCGAACTCAATGGAACTCCTAACTCAAGAACATCATCTAGAGAAATAGGATGCAAGTACGAACGTTGTTTCTCCATTACATCAAGTGCATGGCGGTAGAGAATACGCATCAGCCAGGGGCGGAACGGATTGCCTTTTTGGAATCGCGGGAGTCCGCGCCATGCCAGTAGGAACGCTCCTTGAGTGATTTCTTCTGCCAGTGCACGCTGATGGCACAAACGCAATGCCGCTGCCATAGCAGCAGCATGATGTATCTCCCAGAGGTGCCGAAACGCCTCGTGATCTCCGTGAGCCGCGCTTTCGATGAGTTGAGCCTCACAGGTAGCCACACAATTCCTCCTTCTGTAGCAATAGTACACTGAAAGGAGGGCAAAAGGTTCCCAACTAAGCAAATTGTCCAAAAAACAAACACGCATGCTCATCATGAGCATGCGTGTTTGTTTTTTTAAACTGAATCCTATGCCGTAACCTGGCTTACCTGCTTCTCAAAATTCTTGAAGAACTGATCGAGAGCGACCCTCACTGCTCCTTTTACAATCATATCGGGAGTAGCTGCAATCTTCCCATCCATTACAGCATTGGCATTGTAAGTGAGATTGGTGACTTCACTATCTTCGATCAAATCTATTGTGCAAGTGGCTTTAATAGAACCCATTGAGCTGGTTGGTTCTGCAATTATGACAACGCGCGAAGGAACAACAACCTCGCCTGTTTGTAGGAAAACATTGTATGGGCCTTTTAATCCAGGAATACTTGGTGTAACTGTTAACTTGAGTTGCCTACCTGTAGGAAAATCTACAAATTCAGCGCTATCGCAACCGGGAACGCACTTCTTGAGGACCTCGGGATCCAATAATGCATTAAAGACGTGTGGTCGGGGTGCTTTCACCTTCTGGCTACCTGAAACATCCATTCGTCCGTTAAACCTCTTTTACTTCTAATTTGTTCACATGCCCTTGAATCCACTTTATGAATATATATAAGGCGGTTTGGTATGTGATGAAATACAATCGCTCGTATAAACGAGCGAACTTATTTTCTAAAGCGTTAATGCTTTACAGATCGTATTATAGTCTGTCTGCTTTCAATGGCTCAATGTAACAGGCAAGAAGTACTAGCTTTACACCTTCCAGATAATGATGTTATGATCAGCTGCACCTGATGCGAGACCATTTAAGCCCCACGATACAGACATCACTGCGCCACCATGTCCTCTATAGATCGCTCTCGCGCTGCTATTCACGTCCCAGATATTTACACTCCCGTCAGTAGAACCCGTGGCGAGGCGACCTGTGTTGTTCGGCTCCCAGGCACTACCATTCACAGTACCATTATGGGGCAGCACATGCTCAACTTGCTCGGTTGCCACATCCCATACTTTTGCTATATCAACACTTCCCGATGCTATCATTGTGCTGCCTTGTGACCATGCTACTGAATGAACAGCCTCAGTATGAATATGATGTAAGGAGACTCTACGAGGTATTTCTTGTAGGGAAGTAATAGCTACATATCCATTATCTAACGCAGCCGCCAGATACTTCCCATCAGAAGAAAGTGAAAGTGCATGGATAAATGCCCGAGCAGTGTTTTTTGTAGCAACATTGGTATTCAAGAATAACTCATGCAAACCATTTCCAAGCGTGCCGGCCAGCAAACGATCTCCAGAGTTAACCCATACAACGGAACTGACAATACCCAGGTTTCTAAAGCTATTTTTTGTATTCCCTTGATAATCCCATACCTGTACTGTATTATCTTCTCCACCTGAAGCAATAAGTAGACCTCCAGGGCTCCAGCTTGCACTTAAAACAGCCGCTTGATGCCCATTGTATGTAAGGGTGCTGGTTTCATTGGAGACAAGCCAGAGACGCACTGTGCTATCGTTTGAACTAGAAACAAGTTGTGTGCTATCAGGTGACCAGGAAACACTCGTCACCGAAGCGCTTTGTCCGCGTAGCACATAAAGTGCATGTGCAGGTTTAGCAAACCGTGAATACAAATAGATGCCTGTGCCACTACCGATAGCCACTATCGCTGCACCTCCTGCAATCCAGCCGAGCGTCTTTCTTCTGCTCACTTGACGTGATTTATCCGGCGTTGTTGTGTCAGGCTTGTGCGATTGGCTCGGCCATGCAGGCATATGCGAGAACTGATCCTGCTGTGCCGATGTGGCATATACTGTCGAATCAAGTGCCGATCCTGAACTGTTTGGTGCATAGGAAGGATGCTGTGATGTACCAGGAGTTGTTAGCGTCGTTGCAGGCACACTCGAGTTTGCCCAGTCTGATTGAGAGACTGGCGCTTTAAAGGTTTGTGCAAGTGTTGGCAAGGAGAAGAGTGGCCGCAGACTAGCTGGAGTACCCTGAACTGCCTGTGAAAAGGATTCGGCGAAAACTTCAGTTGTTGGGTAACGGTCCGCTGGCCTCTTTGCAAGCGCACGTGATAATACGATCGCTATCCCTTCGGGAAGAGCTGAATTTATCCTTGTAATCGATGGGGGATCAACAGACAAATGCTGGTGCATTAGACGCATAGGGTCGCCTTCGAATGGAGGGCAACCCGCCAGAAAGTAGTAGATCATTACGGCGAGCGCATACTGGTCACTCTCTGGCCCTGCTGTACCATTAAATTGTTCAGGAGCCATGTATGTTGGTGTGCCCAGGATTTGGCTTGTAGCTGTGTTAGAGGAGAAAAGTTTCGCCAGACCAAAATCAGAAAGCAGAAGGTGTACAGTATTGCCATTGTCAATTCGAAGCAGAAAATTTGCAGGCTTTACGTCACGATGAATAATGCCACGTTCGTGAGCATATTGCAATGCAGAAGCTGCCTGTTGCAAATATTCACCAGCCTCCTCCAGGCTCAATGGCCAGGAACCATTCATATCAGGAAGATTAGTTTGCGAAATGAATGATTGACCTGGAGGGAGTCCAGCCCTGCGCCGCAGCCAGTCCCAGAGGGAACCTTCTGGACGGTATTGCATAATAATATAGGCCCGCTTGCCGTTGCTTGTTTCATCTTCTCCATAGCGGTAAAGTGGCAATATATGCAGGTGGTCAAGACTTGCTACTGCTCGTGCCTCTTGCTTAAAGCGTTCAGCAGCCGCGACTGAACTAACAACATCGAGAAAATCACTGTTATCTGTTCGCACAAGTTTGATAGCAACCTGTTGTCCTATATCCGGGTCTTCTGCCAGATAGACTGCTCCCATACCGCCACTGCCTAGCAGGCGCACCAGTGTATATCCGCTAATTGATGTGCCAACAAGAGTATCCACAGTAGCTATTTTCCTGATTGAAAGTTAAGGGTTTATGATGTTATTTGAAATGGGTCGCAAATTGAAATTCAACGGGCGTATTGGCTGATAAATGCCCAACCAATCATAGCATAATGAAATTTGCCTTTCCAAACTTACGAGGAAAGAGGGAGATTTGTCTCACTTCGCTCTGGTTGGATAGAGGTGAAGTTGAGGTGAGGATGCTTGCGTAGGTCCGTGTTGTTTGGTACTTACACTCAACCAATGGGTAGTGTTGGGATAAAAGATAATGAGCCCGAAGAGTGTGACCTTGTAACCGCTCTCTGGGCTCATTAACGGCATCATATTAGGGTGTTGAATTCCTAGTAGCGGCAAAGAAAAGCGCAGCCACAGCAATTACGCAAAGGAAAAGAAGTAAGAAGAGCACTACAATCGGAATGAGGACGACTGCTGTTGCCTTGCCTCCGCTGAGTCGATGTACAGCCATGATCGCGAAGACATTCAGCACGATACTGTAGATATACAATACGGCGCCTATAAGACCACCAAAAATGGGGATGAGACCGAATATAAAGCTTATGATATAAATGGGGGTCTGATACAGCAAGGTAGCGTAGCCCTGAGTTAAAAACCTTCCTTGTCCTTGAAAAGCTTTCGCAAGCAGGTATTGTATGCCTACAAGTATGAAGAATGACACAGGTATTGAGATAATCGAAAAGGTTGAGCCACCTACGCTAAGTGCCAGAATTGCATTAGGATTAAATCCAGAAGAACTGCTGAATGAACTACTGGCTGCCAATCCTATTGCAGCTCGAATAAATCCGAGTATAGTGCCAATAAGAGCTATCGCAAGAAGCTGTATCCATACCATCGCCCAATCTGCTTTTCCCATCTCTTCTGCAAATGTCTGCGCTGATGGTTTCGTGAGTACTCTAATATATTGATTTGGCAGTTCCTGAATAGCTTGACCTATTGATCGAGGTGCTTGCTGTGGAGGAGCATATCCATACCCATAACCACCCTGCTGATTAGATGGAGTACCATATTGTGGAGGAGGAGTGGCATAGGGGTTCTGGGGAGGAGGAGTACCATAAGGATTCTGAGGTGGTGCACCGTAGGGGTTCTGCGGAGTACCATATCCTGAATTCGGATCTGCTCCACTAGGGGGTTGTGCCTGTCCTTCGTAAGGATTTTGTGGAGCACTATAAGCTGGATTAGGTTCTGGCCCGCCGTTCGCTGGTTGCCCTTGCTCTCCGTTGCCAGGTTGCTCCTGGCCTTGAGTTGGATCCCAAGCCATGAAAGTTCTCCTTTACTATGAACATAAGTACCTGTTATTTTTTCCTGATTCTAGCCAATTCTGGAACTCATCTCTCTTTTAAAGATGGCTTCATTATAGCATTACCTCAAACAGGTGTCTATTTGAAATCATTCATCTTGCTCAGTATTTATACCACATTGAAAGGACATTTACGCAGCCAGACTTTCTAGTTGCGAAGTTTAAGATAGAGCTTTCCGCCAGTATTCTACGCTTTCGCGTAGTTCATCCAATACCATAGTATCTTCAGCTTCGAATGGGTGGATTGGTTCAAGGAAGAGGTACACATCGCCAATCATTAACCAGGGTTGAATTGCTTCTATAATGAATTCTGCTTTTACCATGCCTTGCGCATTATAATCTCTCGTGAAAGGCCAATGATGATCTCCAGTGTTGTCTGTTTGTTGCAAATGTACAATAGGGAGGTGCGGCCAGGGAATTGCGAACCATGCGAGATAATCGTCGCTAACGCTTCCAGTACGCAAGGCACAAGGATGCCCAACATCAAGACATAATACAAAAGGCACACCATCATTTGTATTCAGGTTGGTGAGCCATTGCGCCTCCTTGATGCTATGTCCCCACTCGCGGGTAACCGCCATGTTCTCGAATAGTAAGTGCGATAACCCCTTACCCGCAGCATAATGTGATAGCGCTAACAGACGTTCCTGTAACTCATGCAAGAGCATTTGTTTACGCTCGTGGCTCGTGGCATCCTTGACACTGAATGCCCCTATGTGGCCGCCCATACCAGTTGCTCCAAGTTGAGCCGTGAAGTCGATTGCTCGTTCATACCACCTACTTGATGCTACACGCATAGATAGATATGGATGTAGTAATTGGCTCCAGGAATAAGCGGCCAGTCCGGTGAAGGTGCTATGAATGAAGAGATCGTGCGTCGCTGCCAGTTCTCGAACCTCATCAGCATAAGCCTTTGTGGTGCTTTCGTCGAGTAAAGGATCGACAAGATCAAAACTAAACTGGCAACAATCAAGCCCCAACTCATGTTTTACTATTCGTACCCACTGCTCTGGCTCTGGCCAACGTTTGACCGCGAAACATGTATTGATACCGAGATGTAAACGTGACATAACGCATACCTCCTGATTAGTAAACGCGATTAATAATGTCAAAACGTGTTAACCGCTAACCATCTGGTGGCCTCTCAATTTGCCTTTATGTAGGGTAGCCAAAACACCATGCAGGATCCCTTCGCTATAATCGCTTCCAGGGTTTATACAAACTGTACGCCCAATCTTACATGAAGCATGGGCTTCGTGAATATGTCCGTGCAGTCCTAGTAATGGTTGATATCGCTCAATAGCTGCTCGCACAGCGGTAGACCCAACAGGTTTGAAACGTGTCTGGCCGAGATTGCTTTGGACTTTAAAATCAGCGTTTAGTTCTGGTGCATCATCCAGTCCACTCTTAAAGGGTGGTACATGTAAGTTCATAACGAGCGCATCGGGACGTTTCACTTGCATCATGAGCGCGTCAATGCGCTGTGCCAGTTCATCTTCGCTACATTCACGAGGGGTATTCCAGGGGGTCGGGTTGGACCAGCCAAGGCTTATCATTTCGCTCACTTCATCCAACTCAACAGGTGCGCCTTCAGGGTTATGCACAATACGACCAGTATCCAACGCATTTAAAACTTCAGGTGGGTCATCATTGCCACCCATGATATAACAGCGTACTCCACTTCCAGCCAGACGTTCATCTGCCAGGGTAACCCACTCTATCAGGCGTTCTTTCATCAAACGTTCGAAGACTGACTCAACTTCGCCCGCTGCATAAAGCGCATCACGCTCTCCCTCACGACAGCGGTATGTATATATTCCTTTATCGGCTGCAATCTTCTCGAATTCTCGGACATCGGCTTCAGAAGTCAACTCAAGACGTTGGCCTCGTTCTTGAGTGACATAGATATCAGGTCGTGTTTCTTCGAGGAAAATAATAGCTTTCCCAAGTACATCACCACCCATAACTAATACATTGGCTTTGTAAAATTTAGCCGCATTTAAAAATTTGCGGAAGCAACGATTAGAACCATGTACATCGCTGGCATAATAGATAGTAGTATTCATCACTGAACCGTTTCTGTTACATTCCTTGCACTTATATGTGCAAAGTACTAGAGCCCTAATGTCGTTTCTTGTTGAAGACCATACTGGTCTTCTTGATGTTTTCTAGCTAGCACAACCTGTATACTACCGACTTGAAGCTGATCGAGCATCTCTTGTCCGGCATCTTCATCTGTTACCAGAGTTGTAACCATAGAAATTGGAGCTACAACAGCGGGTGCACGAAACCCTAGCTTGCTGTGATCAGCCAGCACAATTACGTGGCAAGACCGCTCCATCATCAAACGATGCAACGAAGCTACTTCATAGTCTAATTCAGTTATGCCTACCTCAGAATCAACTCCCGCTGCGCCAAGTATACAAATATCAGCGTAAAATCGATTGAGTGTAGCTTCAGCAATTGGACCAGTCATAATCAATTCTTCACTATGTAGCTTTCCACCAAGTACAATCACGCGAATGTTTCGTGAACAGAGCAAACTAGCATGAGAAAGCGAGGCAGTAATAACCTGTAGATGAGGATGTGGGGGTAAAAATTGTGCAAACTGTGAAGTGGTTGTGCCCTCACCGAGAAACAGGGTTTGTCCTGGCTCGACCATCTGAGCGGCAAAAGAGCCGATCAAGCGTTTTTGGGCTGAAAATTGCAACGCCCGGCTGTTAAATCCCAGCTCAACACTTTTTGTGATATGAAACGTCGCGCCTCCATACGTTTGGCGTAAGAAACCATCCTGTTCCAGGCGCTTTATATCGCGCCGGATCGTCATAACTGAGACTCCTAATTCATCAGCCAGTGCCTGGGCCTCAATCGATTGGAACTCAGCCACACGTTCAAGAATAAGTCTTCTTCGTTCGCTCGCCAGCATCGGGAACTCTCTTCAAAAGTAACTAATCGGACAAAATCCAACAAACTATTACATATTTTTATTGACAGAGTATGTTCATTGCTGTATACTCTAGCTAATAAATCGTTGTATGTCAAGATTTATCTCTCCACGTGGTTCGTCTAGCGTACTATATTTTGCCTGCTGTCAGGCGAAGGAGTAGGACATGCAATCTGAGTCATCTTCGACCCCATCCTCATCCCTTTATGTTCGGCAATCATCGGGTCTAGTTCGCGAAGCATCTGTAGTAGATGCTATCATTTTCAATGCGGTCTTTTCGGCCCCTGTTGGCGCTACCCTGGCCTTTGGTATTTTCTATGCCCTGGGATCATTCCCTGGAGCGGACATAGTCCAGGCATTGCTGATCGCTTTTGTGGTTAACATACCCGTAGTCGTTATGATGTCTATGATGGCATCAGCTATGCCCCGTACAGGCGGTGACTATGTGTGGATCAGCCGTATTCTGCATCCTTCTGTGGCCGTGTTCAGCAATTTTGCCGCTGCGATATCAGCCTTGATCGGAGCGGCATTCTGGGCGCGTTCCTTCGCGGTTCTGGCGCTTGGACCAGCGCTTGCGGTACTCGGGGCAGTCACACAAAACAGCGGACTGATCAATGCAGGGAATGCTGTTAGTGGGAGCGATGCAACGGGCCAGTGGTGGACATTTGGTCTAGGGTTATTGTTAATTGTAATTCTTGCCCTTGCTATGTCAGCAGGGACGAAAACGTCGTTTCGTGTACAAAATGTGTGTTGGATTATCGCCACTGTAGGAACTTTCCTGGCGTTTATTGCGCTGCTGATTAGCTCGAATCAGAGCTTCATCGCCAATTTCAATGCCTTCGCGCAGCCATTTACGCACAGCGCAAACTCATTTCTTGCTATCCAGGTTGCTGCTGCGAAAACAGGCTTTGTATTCCTGGGTGGTCATCAATTCTCCTCAACGCTGCCTGTTGTTGCAATCATCATGACCTTCATGATGTGGAACTGGTGGTCGGTGTATATCGCGGGAGAACTCAAATCGGCTGGTAATCTGCGGCGTCAACTCGTAATTATGATCGGTGCTCTCGTATGGGACTCGCTCTTCATGATTATCGGCGTGCTACTCCTGTATAACGCTGCAAGTGAGCGATTTATCGCTAGCATCAACGCGCTTGCTGGAACACCTGGCTATTTGCTACCTGTGGCACCTTTCTATAATCTGATGGCGAGTATCGCGGCCAATAATTCCGTCTTTGCCTTGCTCATCGCGGTGAGTTTCCTCTTCTGGAATCTTCCAGCCATGTTTCCAAATACGTTTATGCCCGTGCGCACCATCTTCGCCTGGTCCTTTGACCGTATTCTCCCCAGCAGGCTTTCCGATGTGAACGAGCGCACGCGTGCTCCCATCCCGGCGATCATTGTTGCTTCGATCATCGTAGCAGGCATCCTTGCATGGTCGGTGCTCTCCAGCTCCTTCTTTACGCTGCTCTCTATGGGGGTACTGGCCGGAGTCATTACCATCCTCTGTGTGAGTGTGTCAGCTATTGCGTTCCCATTCCGCCGCCCAGATCTTTTCAGGAATTCGCCAGCAAACACGAGAATTGCGGGTATTCCTATTCTGCCAATTGTAGCTGTACTATCTATTGCAGTCATGATCGGCCTGGCATACCTGGTACTTTCTTATCAGCAGTTTGGCATTACCACTCCACAGTCAGGTCCGCTGCCCGGCTTCATTTTCATGGGTGCCTTGATTGTCATTGGTCTGGCGATTTTCTTCATAGCACGCTTTGTGCGAGCCAGGCAGGGCATCAATCTGGATCTTATCTATAAAGAATTGCCGCCAGAGTAAAATGTGAGGTATATTCATTGTGGCGATAATTTTCAAAGGGTGACCGCAAAGATCACCCTTTGGGTTTCACATTTCAGGGAGACTCAGTATGCCTAACGCCAGTGGAAATGATCCTAAGAGCCATTCTAATCATTCATTGCTGGAGACACTCTTTGGGCGTTCAAAACCTGTAATCGCTATGATGCACCTGCTGCCATTGCCAGGTAGGTCGCTCTATGATAATAGAGGGGGCATGGCAGCTATCGTGGAAGCGCTACGCCGAGATCTGGATATCTTGCAAGATGGGGGAGTGGATGGTTTGCTATTCTGTAACGAGGGTGATCGCCCTTACTCCTTTCGTATTGATCGAGCACCTATCGCAGCAATGGCAGCAGTGATTGGTGAACTTCGACCCTATATTAGTCTCCCCTACGGAGTTGATTTGCTCTGGGATCCCATGGCTGCTCTGGCGGTAGCACAGGCCGTGCGTGCAAGTTTTGTACGCGAGGTCTTTACAGGTGTCTATGATAGTGATATGGGCTTATGGCAAACGGATGCTGCCGCTACACTGGATTATCGTCGATATATTGGCGCTGAGAATGTGCGTCTGTTCTTTAATATTGAGCCAGAGTTTGCTCGCCCCATCTCTCCTCGTCCCTTTGGGGCGTTGGCTCATAGTGTCGTTGTTTCTTCTTTAGCCGATGTGATTCTAATTTCGGGAGCAATGGCAGGGGCAGAAGCGAACCTCGAGCATATTCGTGAAGCAAAAATTGCCGTGTCAGACACCCCTGTTCTCGCGAATACAGGGGTGAAGATTGAGACGGTACGTAAGACGCTAGCTGTAGCCGATGGTGTCATTGTTGGTACTGGACTCAAACAAGATGGCTATACCTGGAATCCTGTTGATGCCGAGCGAGTACAACGATTTATGGATGAAGTACGTGCTGCGCGTGTGTTAAGTGAGGCTCACCCATGACTTCTCGTTATGTGCTTGGTATTGATGTTGGTACAACCGCTTTAAAAGCCATTGCTTTAGAACGCGAGAAAGGCATAGTGGCGCAGAACGACATGCCTCACGAGCTGATTTCTCTCCAATCAGGTTGGGCTGAAGAAGATTCAGAACGCTGGTGGACAACCACCCTTGAATCAATACGTCAGTTGCTCAAAGTTATTCCAGCCGAGTCAATCGAGGCTATTGGCGTTTCTGGTATGGTACCTGCAATGGTTATTTTAGACGAATCTGGCAACCCGCTTCGTCCAAGTATTCAGCAAAATGATGTACGTGCTAATGTTGAAGTTGATGAACTGCGAGCTGATGTTGATCTCGAGGAATTCCTCAGTATCACTGGCTGTATGCCAAATCAACAAAGTATTGACACCAAATGGCGTTGGCTCCAGAGGCATGAGCCGAAGGTGGTGGAGCGAGCCGCACATGTGTGTGGTTCTTATGACTTCATCGTATATCGTTTGACTGGCCACTACTCCTTGGAGGAGAATTGGGCTGCAGAAAGCGGTTTTTACGATGTTGTGCAACATCGCTGGCATCCTCCTTATCTGGAACATGCCAGCATGGCTCCTGATTTGTTGCCACCAGTTCATCAACCAATAGAAATTGTAGCCGGAGTTACCAATGAAGTAGCAAGAATGACTGGTTTATTGCCAGGAACGTCAGTAGTAGCTGGTAGTGCTGATCATGTTGCGGCTGCATTGGCATCTGGATTAACACAGGATGGCGATATTCTATTGAAATTTGGTGGCGCTGGCGATATTTTATATTGTGACTCTCGTCCTGATCCTGATCCACATTTTTACTTTGATTACCATGATGTTCCAGGTCTCACGCTTATCAACGGCTGTATGGCTTCTAGTGGCTCACTGGTTAAATGGTTCTCCAACACATTGGCCGATGGAATATCTCCCAATGATCTGGACATGGAAGCACAGGCAATTGAACCAGGAGCAGGCGGCATTATAGCCCTTCCTTACTTTCTTGGTGAGAAGACGCCAATTTTCGATCCAGCCGCGAGAGGGGTTTTCGCTGGATTGATGCTACATCATACTCGCGCGCATCTCTATCGTGCCATCCTGGAAGCTGTTTGTTATGGTTTTGCTCATCACCTTGAACTACTACGCGAGGCTGGCCGTCCAATACGGCGTGTCGTAGCAGCCGATGGCGGGAGCAGAAGCGCCCTCTGGATGCAGATAGCAGCAGATGTTGTAAACCTGCCTGTTCAAGTTGTGGCAGGAGAAGCTGCATCCGCTCTTGGTGCTGCCTACGTTGCAGCTATGGGTGCTGGTATGTTTACCGACTGGAGCGACATCACACGTTTTATCTCGCAAGGTCCTATCTATCATCCTCAAAGTGCTGTGGTTCCTCGATATCACAAAGGCTTTACCCTCTATCGCGAACTTTATACACGCTTGCAATCATACCTTCCAGAACTTGGTCAGCTAGACTCCTAGGGCATTCCCAAAATGTGAGATAATGAAAACAAAGGATCTCAAAGAAGAGTTTCACATTCCCATGGAAGGATACCCAAATGGAACAAAAGCAAGCTGAGCCAAAGACTATGTTTGAGAAGATCTGGGATGCACACGTTGTACGCGATGTCCCTGGAGAATCCACCATTCTGTACATCGATAGACATCTCGTACACGAGATGACTTCCCCACAGGCTTTCGCTGGTTTGCGACTTGCTGGCCGCTCAGTACATCGACCTGATGCTACTGTCTGTGTGCTTGATCATAATGTGCCCACCGTCCCAGGCAGGCGTATGTTAGATGTTGTAGATAAAGATAGCCTTGAATGCTTGACTACGATGGAGAAGAACTCCCGAGAATTTGGTCTCACTCTGTATGATATAGCGGATGCACGTCAAGGTATAGTACACATCATTGGGCCGGAGCAAGGACTGACGTTGCCAGGAATGACGATCGTGTGTGGAGATTCGCACACCTCGACCCATGGTGCGCTGGGAGCCTTGGCCTTCGGCATCGGCACCAGCGAGGTCGAGCACGTGCTGGCCACCCAATGCCTGCTGCAAAATCGACCTAAAACGATGCACATCCGCGTCGAGGGAACGCTTGCTCCCGGGGTAACGGCCAAAGACCTGGCCCTGGCCATCATCGGGCAATTGGGAACCGGCGTCGGCACAGGCCACGTCATCGAATTCAGCGGG
>DATMNR010000198.1:0-12114 GCA_035568795.1 Ktedonobacteraceae bacterium | reverse complement strand
CTCTGGGAGGTATCCTCTATACAATTGGCGCAGTCATTTATGCTCGTAAGAAACCAGATCCTTTTCCTAACATACTGGGTTTTCACGAAATCTTCCATCTTTTCGTAATTGCTGGAAGTGTGGCTTTTGCTGCATGCATCTGGATCTGGGCTTTACCGTTTCCAAGAATGTAGGAGCAAACTTATCTTGCCAAAAGCAACATCATTCTTGCAGCCTGCAATGCCAGGTCAACAAGCCAGAACGGCAATACTGTTCCCATTGCTAGCGTTCCCAAAGCAGCTAGACCCAGAGCTATCCATGTAGTCCAACCAGCATTCGCGAGGTTCTGCTCGACTGTCGTCTCAACTTCGACTGTTGTTTTTGGCGTCGCTTTAACTGCCACCGCGGTTGCCGTTCGAGGACCGCCTTCACTCAACGTTGTTGAGGTGCGCTTACCAGCTATTGGTGCTGGTGTCGCAGGAGCCGTTGCTGGAACAGTTTCTTTCTCCATGAACGTAACTGCAATCACACGTAGATAATAATACATACCCAGTACACTTGCGAGCACGCCAAGAATCATGAGTTCAGGATGACCACTCTGCAACGCTGCATAAAATATATAATATTTAGCAGCGAAGCCAGCCATAGGAGGGAAGCCTGCTAATGCCAGCATGAAAAATGCCAGCAGACCGGCCAGTACAGGTTGACGATTCCACAAGCCGCGAATCTCACTCAAATTAGCGCCTGTATTATCTACGCGTTCCAACACAGAGACAACGCCAAAAGCTCCCAGGTTCATAAATGTATAGCACAGCAAGTAAAAGAGTATGGCTGATAAGCCGATAGCGCCACCAGCAACAACACCAATAAGAAGATAGCCTGCGTTCGCAATACTCGAATATGCCAGCATGCGTTTCACGTTGCTTTGAACAAGCGCCATGATATTCCCACCAATAATTGTCAGGATAGTGATGGCTAGCACAACAACTTCCCAATCTGGTTTGACCAGGGGTAGCATCACGTCGAAGACACGCGCAAATGCGATCAACGCGGCGGCCTTGGTACCAACCGACATGAATGCCGTAACAGGAGCCGGAGCGCCCTCATAGACATCGGGCGTCCATGCCTGGAAAGGTATCGCCGATACTTTGAAAGCAAATCCAACGATCATCAAGCCCATCCCAATCAGCAGAAGTGTCGGTAGCTGTCCTATAATCGTTGGATTGACGGAGCGTGTTGTTGGAAAGTTATTGAATAGAAAGGTATGTACGCCAATAAATGAAGTATTGCCTGTTGCCCCATAGGTCATGGCAATACCATAGAGTAAAAATGCAGATGCAAATGAACTGAGCAAGAAATATTTCATGCCCGATTCCTGCGAACTACTGCGTCGTAGAACAAAACCGCAAAGGATATAGAGTGCAAGTGACAACATTTCCAGGCCCAGGAAAACAGTCAGAAAGCTAGTAGCTGCTGCCAGGATCATCATACCAATAGTTGCAAGTAGCATCAGCGCATAGTATTCCCCCTGGTGCATCAGATTCATGCGTTCCAAATAAGCTGGAGAAAGCAGTATTCCGAGAGCGCTGGCGCTCAAAATAATAATATATGCATACAGTGAGCCTTGATCAGAGCTGATCATCAAATAAAAAGCAGGCAGATGATCTCCGAAAATAAAGAGTATTATCGTAGCGATTATGGCGCCTGCCAATCCCAGAAGGCTCAATAGGGGCAATACTAAATAGGTTGCGCTGTTTTTTTGATTCTTTGCTTGTGGCAGCAGTAGATCAACCATGAGAACCAGCAGCGCAACTACTGCCAAAACCAATATTGGTGCGATGCGTGCCCAATCGACTGCTGATGCTATATATGTGAACGACATAGAAACCCCCGGGACAATCATTATTTGTAACTATTCAGAAGGGGTTCCAAGGGGCCAGCAGGCTCCTTGACGGGGTGCGGGGTGTCCCCGCCTATCTTCCCTACCCCGCCGCCGGAGGCGGCGCAAAAGAAAAAGAACCTGAATAGTTACAATTACCTAATCAAAGCACTTGCATAATTTTGTAGTGTATTCACTACTGATGGCTCCATCAAAAAGATAATCGAATTCGGTTGCAGCCCAATATAAAAAATTAAGAGAAGCAAAGGCGAGAGCATCATAAACTCGCTTAACTCAATATCAGTTAACGTGCCTTTGCGCATCAGAGAAGCTACTACACCTTCCGTCTGGCGTGGCCCTTCCATTATGCCCTGGAAGAAACGCATCATATACCAGGCTGCCGGAATGATCACAGCCGTACCCAGTATGCCATAGATCGAACTACTGCGAAAGACACCGATCAATGCCAGGAACTCACCTGCGAAACTATTCAATCCTGGCAAACCTAGCGCTGAAAGGGAAGCAATCAGTAAGACAGTTGCCATCACAGGAATACGAGTGGCAAGTCCACCAAAGTCGCTCAAACGGCGCGTTCCTGTGCGTGCTTCGATGAAACCAACAATCAGGAACAGTGCGGCTATAGTGATACCATGGTTCACCATTTGGAGGACAGATCCCTCGACACCCTGTATATTGAATGAAAACATACCCAACATGACGATACCTAAATGGCTGATACTCGCATAAGCAAGCAGGCGTTTCATATCAGTTTGCACCACTGCCAGCAATGCGCAATAGAGAATGCTAATTACAGCCAAAACTTCGAATAGCGGAGCGAGTGTATGCGCAGCGCTAGGAAAGAGAGGTATGCAGTAACGTAAGAAACCAAAGGTTCCTGTCTTCGCCATCGCTCCAGCCAGTAATGCCGTCACAGGAGCAGGTGCTTCGCTGTAAGCATCTGGTAACCAGCTATGGAACGGCACAAGAGGCACTTTGACTACGAAAGCTGCCGCGAAGGCCAGAAATAGCCAGAGCTGAATCGTTGAGCTAAGTTTACCGTTTAATAAGGTGATCAGGTCCAGCGTATAAGGACCACCAACTAACTGTTGGTGGTAGTAGCCCAGGGCAATAATGCCCGCGAGCATCAACAAACTTCCAACGGAAGTGTAAAGCACAAACTTGATAGCCGCATATACCCTGCGTTCACCTCCCCAGCTTCCGACCAGGAAATAAGCAGGTATCAGCATCAGTTCCCAGAAAATGTAGAAGAGGAAAAGGTTTGTGGATAGAAAGACGCCTGAGATACCACACTCCAAAAGCAGCATAAAGGCCATATAATTCTTGACCTTCAGTTCAATTTTGAATGATGCCGCAATGCATACAACAGTTAGCAAAGTTGTGAGCGCAACAAGTAACAGGCTGATACCATCAACACCCAGACTGTAATTGAGAGCGAAGCCTGGTGTGGATATCCACGTTACTTGCTCACTGACATTCGCGAAAAAGGTACTGGTTGGGCTTGAGCCAACAATTGTGGATCCTGCAGCCAGGTTAGCTTGTGAATAGGCTAACATCAAACCCAGGACGATTAAAAGATCAACCCAGGCAACGCTCAGCGCTGTCCAGCGAATAAGATTGAGCCGTTCTTTGGGCAAGAACAAAATAACAATTCCACCGAGCAATGGCAGGAATGTAATCAGTGATAACAATGGAAACATGCCTCTACCCCCTCACCGCGTAGTAAACGATAATCAGCAAAACTCCAATCATGATTGCCAAAGCATAATTCCGTACATATCCTGTTTGTAATCGCCGTAGTAATTTACTCGCGCCAACGAAAACCTTCCCGAGGGATCGACTACCGCCATCAAGCACATCGCGCTCAAGCAGGCGATTCGCCGTTTGGCCAATCCATAGGGCGGGCTGTATAATAACCAGGATTAAGAATTCATCGACATAGTACTTATGAAACACGAGCTGGTAAAGCGAGTTTGTGTTCTCTTTATAGAAGAAGCCATTTCGATACAAAGCCCAGGCACCAAAAATACCTAGCAGCGCAATCCCGACACTGAATCCTGTTGATACCCACTCTATTGGTAAAGACTCTACAGGAATTGCAATTGGCACATTTGTCCAGGTTGGATTTGTAAAAACAGGATTCAAAAACGTTGCAAATGGATGCAAAGTAGTGTCACCGAACAGCGCAAATGAACCAATGAAACCACCAACTACGGAAAGCACCGACAGGATAATCATTGGAAACGTCATGATAGCTGGGGATTCATAAATTTCGTAATCGCCTTTAGGCTGGTGACTATGCCCTGAGTCTTCTTCCTCATCGTCATGCTCAGCGACTCCAGTTCCTCGATAACCCCCGGAGAAGATACCAAAGAAAAGCCTGAACATATAAAAGGCAGTCAATCCAGCTGTGATGATGCCTATACCCCAGAGCAGATAGAAAATGAGCCCTCCACCTGAAGAAGCGTAGGCCAACAAGGAACTGAGAATATCATCTTTACTCCAGAAGCCAGCAAGCGGCGGTATCCCACTGATCGCCAGCGCTCCAATCAAGAATGCCCAGAACGTGATTTTGAGACGGTAACGCAATCCCCCCATTGCGCGCATATCCTGTTCGCCGCCAAGCGAGTGGATTACCGCGCCCGCGGCCAGGAAAAGCAGCGCTTTAAAGAAAGCATGCTCCATAAGAAGAAAAATGCCGCCACTATAATTATGTGCGCCCTCAGCCATAAACATGTAGCCTAGTTGGCTGATAGTCGAGTAAGCCAGTACACGTTTTATATCCAACTGGAACAAGGCTATCGAAGCAGCAAAAAGCGCGGTAATCCCACCAATGATAGCAACGACAAGCAAAGCTTTCGGTGATACTTCAAAGAGTGGATTAGCGCGCGCTACAAGATACACTCCAGCCGTTACCATCGTTGCGGCATGAATGAGTGCGCTAACTGGTGTTGGGCCTTCCATTGCATCTGGAAGCCACATATATAGGGGCAATTGAGCGGATTTGGCGGTACAAGCGAGAAAAAGCAAAAGGCAGATAATGGTTGTGGAAATTGTCGGGATGCCTCCCGCTGTTACCTGGTTGAAGACTCCTATATTGCCGGTGCCATTTGTAAAGTAGTTGAGCACTCCATAATGTTTGAAGATCAGGAAGATGGCAATCATCAAGCCAAAGTCACCGATGATGTTGATTACCAGCGCTTTTTGTGCAGCAGCAACTGCAGCGCGCCTTTGATACCAGAAACCAATCAACAGGAACGATGCCAGCCCAACCAGCCCCCAACCTATAAGCAGGAAAAGAAAATTGTCTGCACTGACGAGCAATGTCATAGCAAAAATAAAAAAGTTCATATAGCAGAAGAATCGCCAGAAGCCTGGATCTTCTTCCATATAACCTGCAGAATAGATATGTATAAGGAAGCCAACACCTGTTACAACCATTAACATGATCGCCGATAGGGGATCTAATAGCAATCCAAAACTAATGCTAAGGGGAGCAATACCTACCGTTGTACCTGAACTTATCCAGGTGTAAAACACTTGATCGCTCAGACGTGCTGATGTTGGTGTTGTACCCAACATAGAGAAGAAACTGATAGCTGTAAATAAAAATGCCAGACCGGAGGCTCCTAGTGCCACAGCGAGTATTCCTCTGCGCGGTAAAGCTCGACCGATCAAGCCCAGGATAATAAATCCTAACAAGGGCATCAGTAGCACCCAAATAGTCAAATTTGTCATAATCAACTAGCCTCGAAGTATGTTCATATCATCAACATCGATATCTCGGCGAGTGCGGAAGATAGAGACGATAATGGCCAGGCCTACAACAACTTCTGCTGCTGCCACAGTGAGTACGAGGAAAACGAACATTTGGCCATCCACCGAGTTTAGATAGTGAGAGAAAGCTATAAACGAGAGATTAACGGCATTTAACATGAGTTCAATCGACATAAATATAATGAGTGGATTTCGCCGAATAAGCACGCCTGTTACCCCTATTGTGAAAATAATCGCGCTTACTATCAAATACCAGGTCAAGTTTGATGACATTTGATTTCTCCTATTACTCCTTTCAGCTTGCCTGACTGCGAAGCAGTAGACACTTCCTTACATCTCTGCTGACTGCGAAGCAGTAGACGCGCGAGCGTCGTTGCAGAGATGCTATCAAGCTTCGCTAGCGTCGTTGACAAGCTGCATAAGAGACATTACTCTTTGCGGCCTAATACCATCGCGCCCAAAATCGCCACCACAATCAACAAGCTGGTAACCTCGAAAGGGAATGAAAAGCCATGAAAAAGCGCGAGGCCAAAGGCTTGAGTATCACCTTGAACTAACACTACATGAGCGAGGCCGTTTGGTCCAGTGGTTCTGGCTGCATCGATAGTTGGTGTTCCTGTGAAGAGCAGGTAGCTCAACGCTCCTACAAGTATCAGGCCGAGCGTAGCGGCTACGCCGCGTTGCCAGGGTATACGATCTGGCAATCTCGAATCGCGTGCTTCCGAAGCCAACATGGTAACCACAAATAGGAATAAGACCATGATAGCGCCAGCATAAATAAGAATTTGCACAACAGCGATAAACATCGCACCCAATTGCAAGTAAAAAAGCGCCAGAAACAGGAGAGTCAGGATCAAACTCAATGCGCTATGCACGGCATTCCTGAGAAGTATGACCCCTAAAGCAGAGGCTATGCTGGCAACTGCCAGCACAAAGAATGAAACTACTTGTGAGTCAATCATACATCCTCCCTATCCTCATGATGCTGAAACTTCCTCCTGTCCTCATCTTGCTCCTCATTTTCCACCATGACTGGTTCATCAGTTGGAAGATTGCCCAGTCCGACAGCAGCCGCGCTTGCCTGCGAACCATCAAACACATGTCGTGATTGCGGCATTGGTTGAGCAGCTTCTGATGGAGGTGGCTCGAACCATACAGCACTCGAACCTACCGTTGCCTGTCCCACAGGCTCGAGCAACTGCTCTTTGTGATAGACCAGATCCTCTGGGTAAAATGCCGCTAATTTATATTCGTGTTCCAACGTGATAGCTCCTGTAGGACAAGCTGCTTCACAGTAGCCACAGAAAATACAACGTAACAGGTTGACATCAAAGACTTTGGCATAGCGTTCACCAGGTGAGACTCGATGTTCCTCGGTATTTTCTTCTGCCTCGATATAGATTGCATCTGCAGGGCAGGCGCCAGCGCACAGAAAGCACCCGACACACCGTTCCAGGTCATTTTCATAACGATGGAGCACGTGGCGTCCGCGAAAACGCGCAGGTAATTCACGCTCCTCTTCCGGATACGAGACGGTAGTTGGTTTTTTCCCTATATTTTTAAAGGTTGTTGCCATACCTTTGATTATGTCGAATGACATGCTTACTCCTTAGACTTTCACTTCCTGCACAGTTGGAACTTGCTCCACTGCCACCTTCTCAAACTTCGCTAGCCGTACCGATGACGGTAATGCCATCTTCTCATCAGGTTGTATCGTTTGCGCTAATATATTCGTTCGTCGCTCGTAGAAGAGAACGGCCAGAATAATAGCCAGTCCTGCCAGGCCATTAATCCACCAGGGCCAACCAAAGGCTACGACTGTTGCCGTAATCACCACATTCAGCACAGCTAAAGGTAACAGTAATGTCCAACCTAAACGCATCAGGCGATCATAGCGAATGCGCGGCAAAGTAGCACGAATCCAGATAAACATGAATAGGAAAAACGCAACTTTGACCAGAAAGATCAGAATCGATACGCCTGGGATACGCTCAAGCCCGAAGCCGAAAAAGCCCCAGCCGCCGAAGAAGAGTGTCGCGGCGACGGCGCTAACGGTAATCATGTTAATATATTCGGCCATCTGGTACAGACTCCAGCGCAACCCACTATACTCAGTCAAATAACCGGCTGTCAATTCCTGCTCGGCTTCTGGAAGGTCAAATGGAGCACGGTTTACCTCTGCTATGGCAGCGATAAAGTAGAGCACGAAGCCCAGTGGTTGTGCAAAGACAAACCAGATACCCTGGTTTAGTTGCGCATGCACAATGCCAACCAGGCTCAACGTACCTGCCCACATCAAGGTACCACTGAGAGCCAATCCCAGGCTTGTTTCATAGGAGACCATCTGAGCGGCGCTGCGTAACGATCCTAACAAAGAATAACGATTGCCGGATGCCCAGCCGCCGAGTACAATGCCATAGACCGAAAGCGACGAGATCGCGAGAATCCATAGCAGGCCAACATTAATGTCACCAATGTATGGATCCCAGATACTTTGTTTGCCATTAAGCCAACCATTGCCAATTGGTATGACAGCGAAAGCGCACAATGCAACCACCACCGAAATCACAGGAGCTACTATATAAATTGCTTTTTTGGCTTGCGTTGGCACGATTTGCTCTTTAAATATCATCTTAACCGCATCGGCGATTGGCTGAAAAAGACCGAACGGTCCCGTGCGGTTTGGTCCTACGCGTCCCTGAAGTTTTGCTACGACACGTCTCTCGATGAGCGTCATATATGCGAAGGCTGTGAGCAATGCAAAAATCAGGATCCCGCTTTTGATCACATAGACAACAATCTCATTATTGAGAAAATCAAGCATGCGCTGCCCCCTTTCGCATTGCTACGTCTGTATCGTTGAACTCCATCTGCTCTTGAGTTCGAACACCTTGCGCTCCCAGGCGCTCCCATGTCAATCCACTGTAAAATGGGTTGCTGTCGGCAATTTCTAACAAAATATCCTGTGGTCTGGTGTAGGTCCATTTCTGTCCAAGGTATTTCGCGATCTCAAGCAGAATTTCCCAATCGGACTTTGCTCCGGGCAAAGGTCGTAGCGCGTGTCGTATAGCCTGCACATGATGGTCGATATTCGTCATGCTTCCATCCTTCTCTGCAAAGGTTACCGCTGGTAGCACGACATCTGCTAGCTCTACTGTCTCTGTAAGTTGAATATCTTGCACTATTAAAAATTCAAGGTTCGATGGAAGCTGCTCGACATGCCGTAAAGGATTTGCGCCCATCACAAATAATGCCTTGATGTCTGGGCTACTTAGCATCTCATCGTAGGCAAGACCTTTCTCTGTGGTTTGTGCGTATCCCGGTAGTGTATCAGGCAAAAGGCCCATATCACGAGCGCCAAGCGAGTTAGCATCTTCGAAGAGTGGCCCAACGCCCGATCCTGTGCGCGTGACGTTATCGGTAAGAACTGCCAGAGCTTGCAAGTCAGCAGCCAGGTCTGTACAGCCAGGAGCAAGCGTAGCCATTTCATCGTAGAGGATAATTGCACCTTTAGATCCAACTAACGTTTCAGCAAGGCGCTGTAAATGAGTAGTAGCTTCGACCCCAAAATTTTCTTCTGCTACGTGAATAGCCTCGTCCTCGCTTTGTATCTTTGCTCGCATGTCCTCGTACTGGTGAGAGTTCGCTATTTCGTCATTCAACACGTGCTTCAAAAGCATTTTCGCGGCTAAGCCCGCACCGTTTTGAGGAATGCTAATCTTGCTTGCAGCAAAGCGATCAAGTTCGGTTTCGCTCTCATTGATGACGTAAATATGCGCTCCTGACTTCATAGCCTTTTTAATTCTCAAATTGAGAATGGGTTGGCGCTTGTACGGATCAGCTGCGATTAACACAATATGGGAGGCTTTCTCTATGTCTGCAATGCTGTTCGTCATCATCCATGGCTTGCCTGTTAACTGGTCACGCGGACCAGGGAAGTATCCATGATGATGGTCGATGTGCGGTGTGCCAATGACCTCACGAAGTAATTTCTGGAAGAGATACGCTTCCTCATTTGTGGTGCGCGTCGAGCC
Organism: Ktedonobacteraceae bacterium; assembly: GCA_035568795.1. Lineage (GTDB taxonomy): Bacteria > Chloroflexota > Ktedonobacteria > Ktedonobacterales > Ktedonobacteraceae > DATMNR01. The sequence continues at coordinate 2,427 of DATMNR010000198.1, read as the reverse complement.
AATGCCGCCGATAGTTTTCGCTCCATGTGTATCCGCGATACTTCTGATACGTGAAGCGATCAAATAGAAAGCTTGATCCCATGTTGCCGTTTCAAATTTGCCATCGCGACGAATGAGAGGAGTGCGCAGGCGTTGTGAACTATTGACGAACTCAAATCCCCAGCGTCCGCGGTCACACAGCCAGCCGTCGTCAATCGCATCGTTCGTCCGAGACATCAGGCGCATGATTTTATCGACACGCACATCTACACGAGCGTTGCAACCAACGCTACAGTTGTTACAGACACTTGGAATGTGCTTCAATTCCCAGGGGCGCGACTTGAAACGATACGCGGTAGCGGTGAGCGCGCCTACAGGACACATCTCCACGGTGTTGCCTGAGAAGATCGAGTCAAAGGCGTGATCAGGCGCAGTGCCGACTTCCATTTTGTAGCCTCGTGAGATCATTACCAGACCGTTATCCATTGAAATTTCAGAACTGAAACGTGTACAGCGCTGGCATAAGATACATCGTTCGCGGTCAAGCATTACTCTGTCGCTAACAGGTATTGGTTTCGAGTAATGTCGCTTATACAGATCGAAACGCGTGCCACCAGGCCCATGACGAAGTGTGAAATCTTGCAGGTCGCATTCCCCACCCTTGTCACAAATGGGGCAATCAAGCGGGTGATTAATTAACAAGAATTCCAGAGTGCCCTTGCGTGCTTTTATAACCTTTTCAGTTTTGGTATGCACAACCATCCCCTCGCTGACTGGTGTCGTGCAAGCTGTCTGCGGAGGCTTTGGTAACTTCTCAATTTCGACGAAACACATGCGGCAGGCGCCCAAAGGAGGCATCTTAGGATGATAACAATAAATAGGAATTTCGATCCCGACCTGTTGTGCTGCTGCCCAGACTAGTGTTCCAGGAGGAACTGCGACGGGTATATCGTCAATGGTCAGGTGTATGAGTTCGTCTGTTTTCTCTTCTGACATATTTATAATTACCGCTTATCTATCTGCTTAGGCCGATAATGCTATGTAACCGTAGGTGCCGATTTATCGGCCCTCGGTGGTTTTCATGATCTACATTCTATTTTTTTATCCGCATTATCTGCCCTCCTACGAAACAACCAGGGCAGCCTCTCTATCCACCATGCATCTTCCCTCTCGAACGTGATATGCATATTCTTCACGGAATAGTTTGATACTACTCGTAATACAACTCGTAGCAGCGTCTCCCAGCGGACAGAACGATTTGCCGCTGATGTTATCGCAAATATCCATGAGAAGATCGATGTCGCTTTCTTTCCCATCACCATGCTCTATACGATGCAATATCTCTGTTAGCCAGTAAGTTCCTTCACGACAAGGTGTGCATTTGCCACATGACTCATCGCGATAGAACTCAGTCATCCGTAACACGGCATCGACAACACAGGTATCTTCGTGCATGACAACCACTCCACCGGAACCAAGCATTGAACCCGCCGCCGCTATAGATTCAAAATCCAGGGGAGTGTCCACTTTATCTGCTCCAAGTATGAATGTCGAAGATCCCCCCGGTATGATAGCTTTAAGTTGCTTGTCGTCGAGGATACCTCCACCATACTGCTCATCAAAGATCAACGTGCGAATTGGCGTTCCCAACGGCAACTCGTAGTTCCCAGGCTTTTTGACATGTCCACTCAAGCAGAAAATACGTGTTCCTGTGCTCTTTTCAGTTCCGAACGAGGCGTACCATTCTGCCCCATTCTGTATAATCGCCGGGAGGGTCGCCAGTGTTTCGCAATTGTTGATGACCGTTGGTCCACCATAGAGGCCGATTACAGCAGGGAAAGGTGGTTTTAATCGTGGATAACCACGTCTTCCCTCCAGTGACTCCATCAACGCGCTCTCTTCGCCGCAGATATACGCGCCGGCCCCACGATGCAAAATGACATCGAGAGAAAAGTCGCTACCGAGTATATTCTTACCAATATAGCCAGCAGTATACGCTTCTTCAATGGCCCGTTCTACTTGCCGACCCGCCAGGGCCAGTTCACCCCGTACATAAATGAAGGCAGTCGAAACATGGCATGCATAGCTTGCAAGAATGGCTCCCTCGACAAGTTGGTGCGGGTTTTTCTCCATAATCATGCGGTCTTTAAACGTGCCTGGTTCGCTTTCATCTGCGTTACAGCATAGGTAGCGTGTCTTGTCATTCTTAGCAAGAAAGCTCCACTTCATGCCCGTGGGAAAACCAGCTCCACCACGTCCGCGCAGCCCCGATTTCTTGACCAGTTCAACCAGTTCGTCTGGTTGATATTCTTTGAGCGCCTTGCTCAGGGCTTCATAACCCCCGTGTTGACGATAGCCATCGAGTGTATCCAACCCGGGTGCATCTATGTCTTTTGTTACAATGAGTTCTGGCATACTATGCGAGTCCTTACAACCTTATTTCTGTTT
>DATMNR010000197.1:0-5850 GCA_035568795.1 Ktedonobacteraceae bacterium | reverse complement strand
CCATTTTGTGGCACACCAACGCAAGTGCCGCCTACTAATAACGCTCTTTTCCCAAATGGAATCGCAAATGTGATTAGAAAGTGACTAAGATGATGGATGAAGAGATTAAAGGAGAAGCATATACCGGAGAAGCTACAAGTGAGGCAGCACAAACCGAAACTCCATTTCGCCCTCTTACACGCGTTGAGCGGCGCAACCTGTGGCTGAAAGAGTATGGGGATCAGGACTTTGCATTACAAATGTGGGCACGCCTGGTAGAGCTACAAGACCTGGAAATCGAAATGATGCTTCAGATGAATGGCCTGCTCGTATTCGGCGTAATGGTCAGTACCCGTCGCTATGCGCAATTCTATATCGATCTCAACGAAGAACTGCACCGCGAACGTGAGCCTCAGACGGCGGACGCTTTACGCGAATATTATATGGCCCTGGTGCCTCCGCTGGATCAGCCAGAAATTGGGCCTGAAGGTTTGCCTGTTGTCTTTCGTTATCTACACATGAACGATGTCACAATTATGAGCGCTGGGCATAAAATTAAAGTGCCATACTGGCGAGGTAAAATTAGCGAGGTTGATGCCTTCGTTGTTGGAGCTACCGCTGGCGAATGAGCACCGACAAAAAACCAGGATCAGAATTTCAGGTCACGTAAGGGCGGGGGTTGTTGGGATGATGGGTGGGGACGCTTGCGTCGCCCTGGTAGAAGAGAATATGAAAGGCTCCTCCACCAAGGAAGCCTTTCATATTCTCTTCTATATCGTCTCCACTACGGATTGACCTGTACTAATGTCCCGATAGGCGCCCAGTAATAGAGCCATTCAGCAGCACTCAGAGGCATGGCAACGCAGCCATGAGTACCCCACTGCCAGCCAAATTTCGGATCATAGTGCCAGCCATTGGTTCCTGGTCCATACACGCTATGCCACCAGGAATCATGTAGGAAAAATCCTCCTGCTCTCCACTCCAACGCATAATTGATGAACGTCGGTGGGTACCAGTAGGGCGAGCCGACAGGCCATGGGGAGGTAAAGGTTGTAGGATGGAGTTTCAAAAAGACGTGGTACGTGCCTGTTGGCGTCGCTAGAGCAGGTCGCCCGGTCATGACAGCTGAGTTGTAGACCTCCACACCGTTCTGATAAGCCCACATCCACTGTCGAGACAGGCTTACAATAATTTCCTTCCCGGCAGCAGTAGGAGAAGGAGATCCTCCACCTCCACTCGTGCTAGTCGTTGCCTCGACTAGTCCTCCATAGATGTAGCGCGGGTTACTGCCTAAACTGCTGATGCGGTACCAGTTGGATATGCCTCCCCAGACTACCTGGCCTGAGACTGTAGCATACACAGTAACGTTAGTTCCCGGCGCATCGACGGCAGCAACGCCATAACTGGTGCTAGGCCCAGTACGCACATTGGCCCAATAGGTCGTTGTGCCTGTCCATGTTGAAGACGCCAACGAATTATCACCAGAGAGTGGGTTAAAGGCGATAATAATCGCCAGCAGAGGAACCAGTAGCACAAGGAAAAAGAGCTTCTTGCTATTCTCTTGCATTCACACCTCCTGGAATTGTAGAACGTACCCCCCTATAGAGAAGTATAATGAACTATTATGACATACTCAAGTGGCAGAGGTCACAATTACAGGAAATGTATAATCTTTGCTTGCTTTATCAGTGAAATTACAAAGCGACAGGAGTATCAATGAACCATATGGCCCGACGTTATTCCTATCGCTTCGTGACAAAATATGTAAGTTTTACGCTAAAAGAGCGCGAGTTGCTCGGGAGGTTCCTCTCGTAATGCGGGCGCTTCTGTCTTCCTTGGCTCTTCTACGGACTGACGCTCAGCATCGGCCATAATCTGGGGAATCTTCTTAAAATCAGAACGAATGGTATCTTTGAGACTTTGTTGATGGAGACCAGCTGCGGGATGATACATTGCAATACAAATCCGTCCATCGACCTTGCGCGCGCGACCGTGAATGGAGCTGATTTTCTCCCCTCCAAAGAACTTCGCCATCGAAAAGCGGCCAAGAGTCACAATGACCTCGGGGTCGAGTGCAGCTATTTGTCGCTCAAGATAATCATTACAGGCATTAATTTCTGCTGGGAGTGGATCACGATTGCCTGGAGGGCGACATTTCACCACATTTGTTATAAACACATCTGTGCGCTTTAGATTGATGCTCGCCAATAGTTCTACCAGAAATTGTCCGGCAGGTCCAACAAAAGGACGCCCCTGACTATCTTCATGGAACCCCGGGCCCTCGCCGATAAACATTATTTTGGCATGCGGGTTCCCCTCACCAGGTACAGCCTTTGTACGGCCTTTACAGAGATCGCATTTAGTGCAAGTAGAGACCTCCGTAGCAACTTTCTCTAAGATCTCCTCTGTCGACATAAGAACCTCTCTATAAAAATATGTATTGAACAAGAATGAGGGGCAACCCCTCCCCTCTATACACGAAATGTAGATACGTCCCGTATATATAGGGGCGGGGCTTGCCCCCGCCCCTATATATCGCCTTCGCCTCGTCCTGCCCTATAGCGAAAAACATGTCATTGTAAATCGCTATTTGACGGTCGAAAACGGCATGAATTCTTCCTGTTTACCAGCGGCGTTCTGGAGGTCGCTGTCCGTAATCACTATCTCGGCGCTGTCCACCAGGGCCAGTGTTACCTCCGGGACCACGTCCAGGACCCATTGGGCGACGTTGTCCGCCGAAATTGCCTCCGCCAGAACCGCTGCGATCACCGTAACTACTACCCGAACGTCCACCATAGTTGCCGCCTCGATCGCCGTAACCACCTCGATCACCATACCCACCACCGGAGCCACGATTGGACGAAGAACCCTCACGTGGGCGACCACCGCCATATCCACCACCGGATCTTCCCATACCACCACGATTGCCCCCACGACCTGCTCGTTCGCTATCTAATTCAGAAGCGCTGGGCATTTCACCACTCAATGCGGCGCGGCGTGAGAGATTGACACGTCCTTGTGGGTCGACTTCGATGACCATTACAGTGATTTCGTCACCTACTGAGACAACATCCTCTGGTCGCATTACCTGGTAATCAGCCAGTTGTGATGTGCGAACCAGACCTTCTTTTCCTGGCAGAATCTCTACAAATGCACCGAAATCTACCAGTCGGCGTACTGTACCTGTGTAGATGCGTCCAACCTCAACCTCCTCTGTCAGCGCTCGTACTGAGTCAAGAGCCAGTTGCATCGCGTCGCCAGAAACCGCTGAGATGTTGACTGTACCATCATCCTCAATGTCGATTTTAGCTCCGCTCTCCTCTTGAATCTTGCGAATCATCTTTCCACCAGGTCCGATGACAGCGCCGATTTTATCGGGGTTGATCTTGATGGATTGGATGCGAGGGGCAAACTGCGATAATTCTTCGCGGGGAGCATCGATAGTATCAAGCATCTTTTCCATGATATACATGCGGCCTTCGCGAGCCTGTTCCAGGGCCTTCGCCATAATTTCGTAGGTTATGCCCTTCACCTTGATGTCCATCTGAAGTGCTGTCACTCCGTCCGCTGTACCAGCAACCTTGAAGTCCATATCTCCCAGAGCATCTTCGATACCCTGAATGTCGCTCAGTACGGCCCATTTCCCTTCTCGTTCGCCTTCGCCTGTAATCAGGCCCATAGCTACGCCAGCAACTGGTGCGTGGATTGGCACTCCGGCATCCATCAGTGCCAGGGTTGTACCGCATACTGAGCCCATCGAGGTTGAGCCATTCGAGGAAAGAACATCTGACACCGCGCGGATGGTATATGGGAATTCATCGTGCGATGGAATAACTGCGGACACTGCGCGTTCAGCCAAAGCGCCATGTCCGATTTCACGACGACCTGGGCCGCGTAGAGGCTTACTCTCGCCGGTCGAGAATGGGGGGAAGTTGTAGTGGTGCATGAAGCGTTTGTTTTCGCTTGCACCCAGTCCATCGAGAACCTGCTCTTCACCTGGGGAGCCAAGCGTTATCACGCTGAGTACCTGCGTTTGTCCTCGTGTGAAAATTGCGGACCCATGTGTACGCGGCAATAATCCAACTTCACAATTGATGGGGCGTATCGTCTTGAGGTCACGTCCGTCTGGGCGAATGCCATTGTCGAGGATATTGTTGCGTACATATGATTTCAATTCTTTTTCGTAGAAAGTAATGATGTCTTTCAGACGATCGGGGTACTGTGCGCCTAAAGTTGCAACCAGTTCACCTTGTACCATACTGAGGGCTGTTGAACGCGCTGTTTTATTCGGGTTGTTGACAGCAGCTTCAAAGCGAGGATATACAAACTCCGCTACTCTGTTCTTTAACTCCTGGTCAACAGGTGCAGGCTCAAAGGGCCGTTTGGCACGGTTTACAGCCTGCATCAGCTTTTCTTGCATCTTGATGATTTCTTGCAGAGCCTCATGTCCAAAACGAACAGCCTCCAGCATCATTTCTTCGGGAAGTTCCTTTGCGCCTGCCTCAACCATCATAACTGCGTCTGATGTGCCCGCAATAGCAAGATCCAGCCGTGTTTCGCTCATCTGCGACTCAAGTGGATTAATGACGAGCTGATCATCGATATATCCGACGCGTACCGCGCCTACGGGTCCTGCAAAGGGAATATCCGATAAGCACAATGCAGCCGAAGCTCCTACAATACCCAGAATATCCGAATCATTTTCCTGATCCGCCGATAGCACGGTAATCACAATTTGGACATCGTTGCGGTATCCTTTTGGAAAGAGGGGACGAAGAGGACGATCAGCGAGGCGACAGGCGAGGATGGCATGTTCAGAGGCTCGTCCCTCGCGTTTGATAAATCCGCCTGGAATTTTACCGGCGGCATACATACGTTCTTCTACATCTACAGTTAAAGGGAAAAAATCAATGCCTTCACGAGGCTCATTACTGCCAACTACTGTGGCAAGTATGACTGTGTCGCCATAGCGCACTAGTACAGCGCCACTGGCTTGTTCTGCCACGCGACCGGTTTCAATACTCATTACTCGGCCACCGATGACAGCTTCTTGACGATGAATCATAGTTCCTCCGGACTACTTACTACAACCCTTGTAGGTTAACTTGTTACTCAATTCATTCACTAGTGGGTAAGTACAAGGGGTTCTTTACAACTTTGGGGCTTTGATGTTTCGCAGCCTATTTTCCCTGCTCATTCTTTACGCTTTTCGTTCCAACATTTGTGTGTAGGGGCTAGTGAATCGTACCCTCACCTTTGGTATTACGGCTACCAATACTATTCTTGTCTGCTCTTGCCTTTTCATCTTCTGCAAGGATTTTTTTGCATCAATTCTGTGTGTTACGGGGCTAACCTTCTGTTACTTTTCGCTGTTCGTTCAATGTTACTTCAATTTGTGTATCTGTTTCGTACTGTGGGAGAAAATGGAGCCGCGGTCGGATAGTTCGCGCCGACCGCATCCAACACCAATACTATGATTAGTGGCGCAAGCCAAGCCTTGCGATCAGATTTCGATAACGTTCAGGGCTTTTCTTGCTGAGATAGGTCAGAAGCCTTCGGCGCTGACCAACTAACTTTAATACACCACGATGCGTATGCGTATCATGCTTATGAATTTTTAGATGTTCAGTAAGCTGATTAATTCGCCGGGTCAAGATCGATACTTGTACCTCGGGCGAACCTGTATCCGTTTCGTGAATGCGGGAATCTGCAATGATTTCCGATTTTTCTTCAACACTTAACGGCACTCTTAATATACCTCCTCTGTGCCCGGATAAGCAGGGAAACTTTACGTTCGCATTATAGCATGCAACACGATATGAGTCCAGCAATCAAATTGCTAAGCCAGAGCAATTGAAAAGTCCGGGTGCA
>DATMNR010000196.1:0-4984 GCA_035568795.1 Ktedonobacteraceae bacterium | reverse complement strand
CGATCAGTTTGCAAACACGCTCGTACAGTTTGTCCTCAGTAAAGAAGGCTATGAAGTCGAAACGACGGACAATCCTCGCGGCGCTTTTCATATGATTAAAAAGCGAGAGCCTGATTTGCTTCTCGTTGATGTGATGATGCCTTACCTCAATGGATTCGAGTTTGCAACTCATTTACGAAAAGAAGGATACGAGATCCCAATTATCTTTATGACTGCGCAAGATGCGATCGAGTCGAAAATAGAAGGCTTCAATATTGGGGCGGATGACTATATTTGCAAACCTTTCAATCATCAGGAATTGGTGGCACGCGTGCAAGCTGTAATACGTCGTGTCAAACACAACCCTAAGATTGGTAATAGTTCTGCACATAATGGTCAGTTTGAACTCTTTCCTGGAGAACTGAGGGTTGTATTTGCTGGTACTGTCTCAATTACGCTCACTCCTACAGAAATGCAAGTCTTGCGCGTGCTTATGAGTTCTACCGGGCAGGTCGTAGATCGTGATCGATTACTTTCGGAAGTTTGGAATGATAGTGAGAACAACAGCAACATTGTCGATGTGTATATACGACGTCTCCGATTAAAGTTAGAAGAAGATGCTGATAAACCTCTGCATATCATTTCGATACGAGGCATAGGCTATAAATTCGTAGGAAAATAAGAGTGGATAATTATTGGTTGCTGAAAGACTTATTTACAAACACTCCAAATGTAGTTCTGGCTGTCGATGAACATTTTCATCTATTTGACCTGAATCCTGCCGCTGCTACTCTCCTGGGTCTTTCTCGTGAACAGGTAATTGGACAAGAGTGTAGCCATCTGTTGAAGTGTAGAAACATGAATAGGACATTGCTGTGTGGCACTTCTAACTGTCCAGTAACATATGTAATACAGCAAAAAAAAGCAATTGCACAGGAAGAATTGATCCTGGGACAGGTTACAGATAGCCCAGGCGAGTTCTCTTGTAGCATTACACCAATCGAGCATGAGCAGAGTACCTATGTTGTCTTTGCTGCTCGTGATATCTCTGGTATAAAAATGGCGAACCGTGTGCGGGCAAATTTTGTCTCGATGGTTTCGCATGAACTTCGCACCCCGCTTAACTCTGTCCACGGCTTTGTGGATTTACTCTTACAGGGCTATATGGGCTCATTGAATGAAGAGCAACAGAAATATCTTGGCTATGTTCAGGAAGGCGTGCAACAACTTGTTTCCACCGTTGAGGATATTCTTTTATTGACGCGCTCAGATTCCGGTCAATTTGAAATGAAACGGGAAGAGGTCGATTTCGAAGTGCTGTCAAAGCAAGTTGTAACTGGCCTTGAACCGCAAGCTCGCAAAGCGCGTGTGACCATCAAAGAAGAAATGCCGGTTTCGGCTCCCCCGCTTTGTATTGATCCCCAACGAATGAAGCAAGTTCTGAACAATCTCGTCATCAATGCCATCAAATTTACACCACCTGATGGATCGGTAACCATTCGTGTTCGACCATATAACGAGCGATTCGTGGTAATCTCCGTTTCAGATACCGGGTATGGTATACCGATTGAGGACCGACCACATATTTTCGAACGTTTTTATCAATCTAATCATGAAGAGCAGTCAAAAATGGGTGGTTACGGACTTGGTTTATCCATCGCGAAGTTAATTATTGAGCAGCACGGTGGCGAAATTAGCTTTGCGAGCGTTCTTGGCAAAGGCACGACATTCTTTTTCACTGTACCCCTCGCATGAGTCCTTTACTGCCATAAGGTCTCTTGCTCTATCTCTGCTTGCCTGGTTTCAACCCAGGCATTGTCCTTGGATAGCTTATCAGCCAGGCGGGTTGGCTCGGGTAGGCGGTATCCTTTACAACAAGCGAGCACGAAGCGCAGACTCGTTTCCAGGCTTATGCGGTGACCTGACGAAATAATCATTGGTTTTACTCGCGCTCGCGTGCGTACGACTGCACCAATCACTTCTTGATTAGCAGTCAAAGGAACCCATGCACCCGCCTCTTCGCTTAATGGAACGTGATGTCCTGTCAGAATCGATTTGGCGCATCCAATGGTGGGTAAATCCAACCATAGTCCCAAATGAGAAGCAATACCTAATCTGCGAGGATGTGCGATACCCTGGCCATCAACCATGACCAACTCTGGTTGTTGTTTCAATTGACCAAATGCACCCAGAATACATGGTATTTCACGAAATGAAAGCAATCCAGGGATGTAAGGCATGCGTATAGGCTCTTCGTACACGTGCTGTTCCACTACCTCCAACTTTGGATATGAAAGCAACATCACAGCAGCTCGTGCCATACCACTTATCTCGTTTATGGCCATATCAACCCCGGCTATATAGCGAACTTCATCCAATTTATCTTCACGAATCACCTGCTTCGCCAATTCACGCTGTAATGCTTTTGCCTCTTCCAGTTCGAGGTTCCATTCATGCAAATGCTGTGTTCTCATACACTCGTACCTGTGTTTCTATTATCGCGCTTGTGCTATAAAAATCATGCGGGGGCTCTCGTGTTCAAAAGGACTTAGCTCGTAATCTCCAAAAACATCTTTTATTTCAAAATCTGCCTCTTCCAACAATAATTCCACCTCGTTTTTCTCAAAGAGATAAAGATGTGTGTTAGTGATTGTTCTTTTTACAGCTTCACCTTGCCGGTGCTCATCGTAGAAGTGTGTAAGTTCAAGCAAATGTTTAGTTGGTGATGAAGCAGGACTGACAAAGTGCGACAATAGTGCGCCATCTTCGCGTTTCCACGTTCCCTGATGCAGCACCTGGCCACTTAATTGCTCCATATAACGCACGTCAGCGTTGCTAATATCCAGGATGAATCTGCTGCCAACAGTTAAATGGTCATGTACCACAGCCAGTGTTTGCCGTTGTTCCTGACGCGTACATACATGGCCAAATGAACCAAGTGCTATAAAAGCCATGCGGAATTTCTGTCCCAACTGCACTGCGCTCATGTTTTCCTGTACCAGTGTGCACTGTTCAGCTACCCCAGACTCTTCTAGAGCATGTTGAGCCAGACTCAGCATGCTTCTAGAACTATCTACACCCGTCAACTCGTATCCTTCACACGCCAGAGGAACGAGCAAACGCCCGCTCCCGCAGGCTAGTTCCAGCAATGGCCCACTACACAACTCCGCAAAATTGATGTACAGGTTCACATCTTCGTCAAAGCGGGCGTGTTCAAGATCATAAAATGGCGCAATCAGATCGTAATCAGTCATTGGACCTCCGCTTCTGGAGACCCCTGCGCGAAAGCTAGGGGAGGAAAGGAGGTTTCCTTTGTTGGGGCAGAGGACGCGGGGATCGATGCATGGGGCACAAGATGCGTCCTCCACCGTAACACCTTCAGGGGCTTGCAATCCATGACCTTTGCGGATTGCGTGAGTCGCTTGTTCGTAGAGGGGTCGTGCAGACTCAGCTTGCCATCCATCGTTCCGCCAACCGTCGCTTTTCCCCATTTGGGATGGATAACGAGCGTTCCCCGCTTGATCCCTTGAGAAAGCGTCCCGCCATAGGGCTTGCGTTTCCCCCCTTTCTCGGGCTGGAAACGGTGCAATTGGCGGCGATGCCAGACGAAAGGAGCCATGCACACCAGCCGCTTATTGTCCGGGGCTGCCTTCCCTCCCACTACGCTATAGGCGAGCGCCCAGGCATCAACGCAGTGCGCTTCCCAGACCTCGGCCAGCTTCTTGCTCGTTTTCTTCAAGCCCAACTGCTCCCGTACGGCTTTCGTCTCGTATCCCTGCATGATCTGGAGCGGCGCGAGTTGCTTGATCTGCTCGTAAAACCAGTGCTTGCCCACCTCTAAGGGCGAAAAGCTCCGGTTCCAGCGCGGTTTGCCCTGCTTCGTTGTGGCGGCAATGTCCTCAACCACAAACACACTCACCGGGAAAATCTGGCAGAGGAAGCGGGCCAGTCGCAGTTTCCACAGCCAACGCGCCCTGGTCGAGGGCGGCAGTTTTTTCTTGCTCTGCTTGCGGTTCTGACGTGGTTTGCGGCAAGGTGTCTTGCGCCCTCTCCGCGTCCGCCGCATCCTGGTCGAATCCTTTTCCGCATCCTTGACACCATCCCTGGCTTCGGCCTGGATACTCAGGTAGCTATGCGCGGCGGAAAGGACACTGTAGCCTTCTCTTTGAGAGCCAGGGTCAATGCCGACGGCTATGGGTTGAACCACCCGCGCTGACGGCTCCGCATTCAGCCGGACACAGAAGATTCCGCCTTTCCAGAAAGCCGTCGCCTTGCCACTCTCGATCCAGCGTCTTGCCCGAGACGGAGTGGTGGGCATCAATGGGCGCTGGCCCTGGTCTACCACAGGAACAAACATGGCGATAAGCCCCTTTCGGGTAAGTATTTTCCCTTCGCTGCTGACCACCGAAGCGGAGCGGGATTAGGGAGGCGTCCCATTCGTTCTGTGGGCTGCCATGCCCAGGTGATTCAGCTTCCTTCAATCGCCCGAGGCTCGAGCTTGGATAAGCTAGTCTTGCAGTCACCCCCGTTGGCGCTCCGCTGGCAAGGCGAGGCGCTTCACAAGCCCCGGTATAAAATGCCGGGGTGCTTGACTGGTTAGATGTTATCATATGACGTAATTTTCCAGGCGCCATTTACCTGTTGCAACTGGAGATGGACATCATAGGGTGCAGCGCTGCCGCGAGTGACTGAAACGGTTACACTTGCTACATTGTTACTCGTTGAAACGTTTCCAACTGAATAATTAGTAACTTTCCCTTTTAATGTATCGAGACCCTGGGCTGCGACCGTGTAAATTTGCTGAGTCAGGGTTTGGCCATTTGATGCGGTCAAGTTCGTGCTTATGTACGAAAAGGCTGTATTGTAATCTTGTTTCTCAACTGCGATATAGTATTGATTTACTGTGATTGCTGGTCCTGCTACGGTTTTGGCAAAGAATCCAATTCCTGCTACAAAGAATTTGCCGCATACAGCGCAACTAAGCACAATCAGACCACCGATAATA
>DATMNR010000195.1:0-4908 GCA_035568795.1 Ktedonobacteraceae bacterium | reverse complement strand
AATCGCAAAATCTGTACTTCCTGTATCCCTCGGATTATAGTCAGGTTCTTGCTGTAATGCAGCCATATAGCGTTGCTGGTAGATGACAATGAACCGCTCCGTTCGTGCCTGTTCATGTTCAGGGATGGGTAAAGTGACTTTATAGCCATTTCCAGCATGAGCCACGCCATCGAGATATTGGATGCTGTATGCGGGTCCTTGCGTAGATTGAATGCCTTTTCGTAATGGAGTGGTGATATAGCTATGGGCGTCTTGCCAGGAGCAGTCAGCCACCATGGCGGGAATGCTTCCTTGTAGTTCGACAGCAATCATCTCCCCATCGTAGACAGGTTCCCTGGCACCCCAGCTATCCCAGGTGCGTACCGTGGTGAGAGCCTCTTCAACGCTAGAGACATGGTTGATCAAGTATCCTCCTCCTCCTATAGCTGCTTTGACAAAGACGAGGGGATTTTCGGTCCGTAAAGCAACCTCTTCATAGGCTGCATGAATGTGAGACAAGGTATATCCTACACGTGAAAAGGGATAGGGTAACCCATATTTCTCTGCAAATGCAGCAGAGCCGCTTCTATCATGCGCGTTTGTACGACCATAGTCTTTTGGGCCAAAGACGGGGATGGCGTGAATACCAGCCTGTTCAAAAGCGAGACGTACCTGCTCGGTTTCCGGAGTATACGCATGCGAAATAAGGGCGTACCTGGTACGCTTATCGGGGATAACCGAGCGAATATATTGGATGACTTCGGGTTGATGTGCAACAGCTTCATCAAAGACTCCAAATCTCCCACCTGCTACAACAGGATCAGGTCCCCACACGACTTCTGGTGCTGGTATCTCATAATAGTTGAACACACGCTGGAGTGCTTTGAACGTTTCTTTCATAGCCGGGGTTTCAGGTAAGATCAGAAGTGAAGAACTCTCTTCGTTTTTAGGATCCGTAAAAGCAGCTCCACGGATGGGATACGAATAGAGCGAGGGGTGGATATTCCCGTCATATTGAGATTTTACATCCACTCCATATTCTTTTGGGCAAGAAAAGAGGATCAATCGTGGAGAAGAACTCTTGATTACTTCTTGTATCGGTTTGTACAGAGGAATAGGTGTTTGCATGTGACCATTCATTTCTATTGCAGGAACAGGAGATACCCATCTCCAGATGTTCCAGACCATATACCAGTTCATTACTGCCCTTCGATAAGCAGAACACTCCCACTATCTTACAACACACACAGTAGCATGCAAAAATCACATATTCCTCACACTGCTCGATTCCTATGGCACAGAACGGTCACAAGCAAGGCAAATTTTCTTCTGTTTTAAAGACGGTCAAGCCCCCCAAATCGTGGTGCTAAAGGGTCATTGAGTTGCACCAGCACGATGAATCCAATGCTTACATAGGTGTTGATTATGCAGAGCAATGCATCAAACGCATAAAGCGATTGTGCTATAACAATACGGCGTTGATTTGCCGCAAAGATTTCGACGGTTACTTCGTCTTTCATAAGTTGTGCATGTTGAGCATACCTATGGAAGCACAGGATGATCCACTTCGCACCGGTCTTGCCTCGGGCTACGTAGCCAGTAGGATTGAGCGTCCTTCTCAGCAGAGAGTCAGACGACCACGTTCGAGGCTGCGAGTGTACGGCTGTCTCTTACTCTTCCTGGCGGTTCTTGTCGGACCATTGATCGGATTGGCACTAACCAAAGGTTTGCCTCATCAGATCTTCACGTATGTGCTCGTTGGAATGGTCGTGGTATTCCTGATCCTGATTTTGATTACGATGCTGGCTACCAGGCGCGGACGAGAAGCATTGTCGGAAGGCTGTATGGAGGGTTGTCTTGATGCTATCCTGGGCGGATTTCTCGGTGGAGGATAACCTTCTCATACATCTACATCAACTTCCCAAAAGTATCAAATGCTATCGTCTTTATTAACAAGAATACCAAACTAATCAAGCAACACCTAAACACTCAAAAAACTTACTATAGGGAGCAACAATCATATGAATACTTTTACCAACCTGCTCAAAGACCGTCAAATCGGAACATGGTGTAAGCGCGCTGCGTGGTTCATTCTGGCAATTGGCATTGTTGAAATCGCCCTCAATATCTACAATGTGTCGCGACAATTTGGCTATGGTAGTCCCACCTTGCCTCCAGGATATCTTGCGCAGATAGTTGGCTATGGTATTGATGTCCTTCCTTCAATTCTGTTTTACTTCTTTATACTCTATGCTGTTGGAGCTCTCGTCGATCATGTTGTTGCTGGTACCGAGGAAGAGAGCTATGTAGATGAGGAAGAAGAAAATGACGATATGGTAGAGGACGAAGATGTTACTCCCGGTCAAATACACTAATCAAAGTGTTGCTGCAATCATCTTTCCAACTTCCTCGATAACACTACGCCCGTGTTCAAGCCTACCATGTGCAAACCTCCAAAGAAGCGAGCGTGTTCCATCTTGATACAGCGATCTTGCACGAAGGTCAAACCTGCTTCCATGGTTTGCTTGCCTACTTCGTCATTGCGAATACCCAGTTGCAGCCACAATACTTTTGCTCCAATGTTGATTGCCTCCTCTGCGATGGAGGGTACATCTTCGGCTTTACGGAACACATCTACGATTTCGATCTGTTCTCCTGCCTTTTTTGCTTCCGTCAACGAGGCATAGACGTGTTTACCAAGTAATGTCTGTCCCGCATAACGTGGATTGACGAGAATGATGTCATAGCCTTCAGCTTGCAAGTAAATGGCGACAAAGTGGCTGGGGCGGTACTGGTCAGCGGAGATGCCGACAATTGCAATGTGCTGGTATTGCTGCAACAACGTTAAGCGGCCATACATGTCGGGTGTTTGTTTATTCATACTATAATCATATGCGAAACCAGCAGAAAAATCAAAAGCCTGCGTGCAGCCAGGGCTTTTGAGCATAATATCCTTTGGTTACATTGATATAATTGATGGCGCCCTGGTCGTACCAGGTCCCACTAAACCAGAAACCAAGGCATCCCCATATATCGCCTGCATGGTAGGGCAGATACCCGGAAACTGGCGTGGCTTGATAGAGATAATCTGCCCAGCCCTCATAGCAGTTACGCAGCCACCCATACACAAAATCCGCGTTGAAAGCAGTATCATTTCGACTCATTGGCCACTCACTCTGAAAGTAAGTATATTTAATCTGAAGAATGCCATAGCTTTGGTAGCAACTGCTCCCATTCCACGTTCCCGGCGGGCAGAGGCTCTGATTAGTGGTGTTGTCTCCTAACTGACTCTGATGCCACTGAGATTCTGTTATCGCTTCGGCTCTGATTATATTCACATCGATGCCCCATTTACACGCGGCCCACTGTAGAATTTCATTTGTTGTACCTGTAAAATTACCGGTTATGCGCCTGCGTAGAGTATCCGAATTGGTATCCATACCAATCAAGGGATTCCAGGGATGCACATTCGCAATTTGCGCAGAAGTCGGTACCTGGTGATTGGCGGCATTGTTATCAGGGCGAGGTTCGAATGAAGACATAGTGATTTGTGAAGCACAGGTGCTATCGCCAGGTAATGCGCTTCCAGGAGGCAGAGTAGCGCCATTGTTTACTACCGGATTATTGGGAGTGCCTGTAGCATTCTTGTTCGGCGAAGTGCCTGGAGAAGCAACAGCCGTGGCGGGTATATGGTGGGCCTGTATAGAGAACGTGTAGCCATTTGTTGTAATTGTCGATTTCGTAAAATCGATACCAGGAGTCGATCCATTCGCTGAATTTGGCAGGTTATCTGTAACTCGATTCCCAATGAAGTAGGAATGTCTTAAGAAAGCGTTAGCTACTAGAACTGTGCTGCTACCAATGATGAGAAGTAGCAAGAGTATCAGCCATTTTGATGATAGCCTGTGCTTTTTTCGATTCATATTACTTTTTTACTGCTTCATCTACACACAAATTACATATTTAGGACTCATTGTGTATCAACGAAGCAGCCAGCAATATGTATCTTGTGTAGTACTTGTGAAGGGCCAGATGCGCTACCTTACTTCAAAGCCTGGTCTAAATCCCATATGATATCTTCTACATTCTCAAGGCCTACTGAAATTCTGATCATATCGGGTGATACTCCACCAGCCAACTGATCTTCTGATGATAGTTGCTGGTGAGTTGTGCTCGCGGGATGGATAATTAAGCTGCGAGCATCACCCACATTGGCAAGATGAGAGAGTAAACGCACGCTGTTAATAACCTTCTTTCCCGCTTCGTACCCGCCTTTGACGCCGAATGTAAAGATTGAGCCTGCACCTTTCGGCAAATAACGCTGTGCAAGTTCGTTTGAGGGATCACCAGGTAAACCAGGAAAGTGTACCCAACTGACTGCGGGATGTTCCTCAAGGAAGAGTGCAACTTGTAAAGCGTTCTGGCAATGTTGCTTCATGCGTAGCGATAGCGTCTCCAGCCCTTGTAAGAGCAGAAACGAATTAAATGGGCTGATGCAGGGACCAGTGTCACGTAATGTCTCGACCCTGGCTTTCATCACAAAGGCAAAATCGCCAAACGTTTCATAAAAGCGTACGCCGTGATAACCAGGTGAGGGGTCAACGATGTGTGGGAAATTGCCATTATCCCAGGGAAACTTGCCCGCTTCGACCAGCGCTCCGGCGATTGAAGTACCATGTCCACCAATGAACTTGGTTGCTGAATGCACAACAATATCCGCTCCATGCTCAAAAGGCCGACACAGGTAGGGAGTAGCAAAAGTATTATCGATAACCAGGGGCACGCCAACTTCGTGTGCTATGTCAGCAACAGTACGAATATCCAGCACATCGCCACGAGGATTGCCTATTGTTTCTCCATACAATGCGCGTGTGCGAGGTGTGAGAGCGCGTCGATAATTCTCCGGTTCGGTGCTATCGACAAAGATGG
>DATMNR010000194.1:0-5124 GCA_035568795.1 Ktedonobacteraceae bacterium | reverse complement strand
TTCAACATGTTTCTGAAGCCTGCTTATCTCCTTCAGACTATCGTGCTTGCTCTTTCAATCTTTAACCTTGTCGCCTTTCTCTGGCTTGCAATGACAGTATGGCTCAATGGGGATCGCAAAAGTGGCATTGCTCGTCTCGGTGTAGTTGGACTGGGTCTTTCTGCACTGTTTTTCTTTATTCATGCTCTCTTGATCTCAGGACCTTTATCGCAACCGTCTGGTTTAGTCACCCCAGAGTTTTTATGGCATCTCATCTGGCTGCCCGCGCTTGGTGTACCATATATCTGGTTTGCCATTGGCTTATACTATGCAGCGCTGATAAACCCAGGCTGGCGCAAACGACGCCCATACTTATTGGCGCTCAGTGGGATACTTGGCTGTATCGTCTTATTGCTGCTCATTATCAATCGATCAACCTTCACATATGAAGGAACTTTGCGACTGATCGCTTATAACGATGCGTTAAACGATTTAGGTACAGGACGATTCTCACCAATGGTTCTGATACCTGTTCTGTTTCTATGCTATGTTACCTTTTGTGCTATTGGTCCGTGGTTTACCTTCGGTCGCGTGCGCCGGCTCCTGCACGTGATGTGGGTCTATGCTCTTCGAGTACCTGAGCGCCTGAGGAAGTCTCATTCGACCGCGGAAAATCATCCTGAAATCCCCTCACTTAGCCGGGCTTTGCTCGATTCATTTTGGGATGATCCAACGGACGTTGAACTGCTAGAAGAACCCTATCTGTCCTGGCACCTGGCAAGGCCGGGTTTGTTATTAGCCGCATTGCTTATGGCTGCACTAACAACTACTCTCGGAATATTGGTAATACAGTCGATATTGAACTGGATACAATACGGACAGCGAGCTGCTTTAAGCACGATTCCTCAGCCACTTCCTTCAGGCCTGACGCTGCTTGAAACGTTTCCAATTAATTTGATTATACTGGACCTGGCCGCCACATTAGCGGTAGCTCTGGTTATCCTGCTGATTGGATACTCTGTTGTGCGTCATGGTATTCTGATCGAACGTTCTCTGGCACGACGGGGCTTTTTCGAACAGTGGCGAGGTGTTGTGATTGTTGCCACTGGAGTTGCTATTTTTATCGCAATTCTTGTTACGTTCACCCATAGTAACCTGGGTGGGTTGTTACTGATTACATCTCTTGCAGCTGTAACGTATGCGCTTTTCACGTGGAGTAGCCATACCGCTCATGATCGCTATATTGCGTTGCTTGGACCGTTTGTGCGCAGTACCAGTCTCAGCCATTGGTTAAATACCGACCTGCAGAAGACTGAACAAGACCTGGGAAATCTCTTCTTTCATCTTTGCCATGATGTTTTGGCAGTGCAATTTGCGTATATGACTGTGGCTGCAGGAACCTTAAAACGTAATTTCAGTTATCGTTGGCCTAATGAAACAGTGCTTGGGAGCAAGTTGATCGCCCACAATAAAAAGGGCAACATAGATGCTGAGGCTCCTAAACGAATTCAGATTACCTTGCATGGGCAGCCAATGATTTGCTGGGTATTGCCGATTTTCGATGAGCGAGGCCTTGTGGCTGCACTCTATCTTGGCCCTCGAGAGGATGGTGGTGCCTTCACAGAGGAAGATATGGACCTTGCACAGGCTTGCGGACAACGTATCCTTGATACTCTGGGGGACCACGAGGCCATGCAAGCAGTAGCAGGACTTCTACGTCGTCGTACTGTAGATGTGAAGTTACTTGGCGCTCAGCAGCGTCGAGTTCTGCACGACGAGATCCTCCCACAAATGCACCTCGCCCTCTTGCGATTGGAAGCGTTACGCTCCATGTCTGATGTGAAAGCAGGTGATCCAGAAAGCGCTGAATCTTTGGAGATGTGTCGCGAACAGGGACTGAATGAAGCTATAGATATGATCAGTGATGCACACCGCCGGCTCGCAACCATGATGCGCACGACCGCTCCAGGCGCACCACATCGTTTGGAGCGTGATGGCATGATGCACGCGATACATACGATGTTGGAGCAAGACTTTCAAAATGCTTTCGATGAAATTGAGTGGTGCGTATCTGAAGAGACCGCAACTGCCATAGATGAGGTGACGCCTCCTGCTATTGCAGAGTTGATCTTTGCAGCAGTTCAAGAAGCTTTGCGGAACGCAGCTCGCCATGCACGTGGAAACGATGTCCATCGCCACCTGCGCCTTACACTGAGCGCAGCATATAACCCCGAGGGCCATTATCTGGAGGTAGTTGTAGCCGATGATGGTGTTGGTATTATCTCTGCCGGAAGCGCCACTACTGGTACTGGCGGCGGATTGCTCACCCATAGCGCGCTGCTTGCCATCGCAGGTGGCAGCCTGAACATCAAAAGTTCTCCAGGTGAGGGTGTTACTGTGAAAATTGTGCTAGCGGGGGAATCGTTGCGCTAGTTGCTGTGCATGGCTATGTACTAACGCATAGTTACCGAAGATTCAATTCGAGTTGAACTTTGTCTCAACTAACTTTCACTTCTCGAGGAAAACTATCCCATTAGACCCATCGACTGTTATTTGTTGACCCGTAATAATGCGCTCCGTGGCACCAATGACGCCGACGACGGCTGGAATGCCATATTCGCGAGCAACAACCGCGCCATGAGATATAGATCCACCCATTTCCATTACCAGGCCCCCAGCAGTTAGGAAGAGAGGGGTCCAGCCGGGATCGGTCGAAGGAGCAATGAGAATTTCGCCGGGTTCTAAATGAGCGCTTGCAGGGTCGAGAATCACTCGTGCTTTCCCGGTTACTACGCCTGCCGAGGCAGGGGTACCTTTGAGGGTGCCATCGTCTGTTTCGGAAACAACCGTGCTGGTGCCTGGTTCAGTGCCGTCTGAAAGCAGGACTCGAGGGACATGACGACGCTTCAACTCGTGAGCATAAGCAGTGCGGCGTTCGCGTACTATAGAGCGCATATCTATACTTTCCAGTGCAGCTCGTGCTTCAGATAAGGTGATGAAGAAGACGTCTTCGGCTTTCTCCAGTCGCTCAGCTAGCGCCAACTTCTCACCAATATACCAGAGTTGTTCACGGATGCATGCCAGGAGGTAGACGATGCAGAACTTTGGCATTTCGCGCAATCCTGCTAGCGCACGCGTTCGCCTGAGTAAGAAACCAACAAGCAGTCCACGCAGTCGTCCCTTGCGAGTTGCACGTTGGGTGAGTTCAATAACCATTGCTTCGGCTTCCTGTACCCCCCGCTGAAACTGGACATCTGGCGCCATGTTTGGATCTTGTAGTTGGAGATAGTTGGCGACTACGCTGAGGATATAGGTTGGATCTTCTGACCAGCGGGGTAAGCCTAAATCGATTTCGGCCACTCCGCGATGTCCATAGAGGCTTAGAAACTCGCTTAATTGTTGTTGAAGGAACTCAGGCATACTGCTCGTATGATAGTCATGTGCCTGTTGTTCGAGCGGTGTTTCTTGGAGATAGCGAGCGATGTTTGGATCTGCCTGCATAAGGCAACTGAGCTTCCAAAGAGCGAGATCCATCTCTGTAGTCGGATTATGCGGAAGTCCACGCAGCACGCTCTGTAACTCATCATTAGTAGCAAGACCATATAGGAGTCTACCCGCCATATTATGGGCTAAAAGTCCGTAAACGAAAACCGGAACCATTCTCGGAAAGGTACGCGGCATCCAAGCGAGAAGGAATTGCTCAAGCGCGGCCAGGCGTTCGATAGAACCAGCGGGGCCTGCTTTTTCGATATCGGGCTTGATTTCCTGTAACTGTGCTCTCGTGCGTTCTACTCGTGATACTGCTGCTGAAGGCCAGAACAGCGCCTGGGGCAGGTATAGTGGAGCACGCGTGAGAGCTAAGAGTGCGCCAAGAGTGCGCACAACTCTCCAGCGCCGTGCAGGAACGAGCGAGAGGCGGGGATCAGTGATAAGCTGCGTAAAGAGTCCGACAGAGAGCGTCTCTCCGAGCTGTGCCATTCCAATCAGTATTTTGCGTCCAAATGAACTACGCAGGGGAGTGGTCACATCAATAAAGAGACGAGAAGCCGCTTCGACAAGCACACCAGGACCGATCAAGAGATCGCGAGGGGGCATGCCAATGGCTATTGCAAGAGCTGAGGCAATGAGATGGAAAGAGGAGATCCCTATTGGCGTGAATGGTCGATACACTCCCTGGAAAACGTTGACCGAAAAGTAGACGCGCAGGACATCATCTGTTACCGGTGCAGTGGCAGGCAACGGGAATAGGGTAGTAATTGGTCGCGCTTGAGTAAGCCAGAGTTGGTTGGAGGCGTCGATTGCCCACTCTAAATCTTGTGGCGTACCATAATGAGCCTCGACCTTCGCACCCAGGTCAGCCAGTGCTCGAATTTGCTCATCAGAGAGACAAGCCTCATTGAACTGTGTTGTTTGCTCGACGCGCTGCGTGCCTCCTCCTGCTATGGCGTGGATAGCTACACGTTTGTCACCAATGCGGCGTTCAACAATCTCACCTGTAGCAGTATCGATCACAAAATGGTCGGGATTGACGGCGCCAGATACCACTGCCTCACCAAGACCAGGGCTGGCATCGATCACTGCCTGACGGCGCTTGCCGGTCAATGGATTCGCTGTAAAGAGGATACCTGCCACTGACGCATGGACCATGTGTTGAATAGCGACCGCGAGACGCACGCGCTGCTGGTCGATGCCGTTGCTGGCACGGTAACTTACTGCGCGATCTGTCCAGAGCGAAGCCCAGCAGCGACGTACAGCGGCGATCAATTCATCTGCACCGACAATATTGAGATAGGTTTCCTGTTGACCCGCGAAGCTTGCAAAGGGTAGATCCTCAGCCGTGGCCGAGGAGCGCACAGCTACAGGGACATATTCGCCGTCTCCCAACGCGCGATATGCTTCAGTTATCGCTTCGACGATGCTAGTTGGAATAGGTGCTGCCAGTAACCTGGTTCGTGCGGTGGTAGCCAATTTCGCAAGACGTGATGTGTCGTTAACGGCAGTCGTAGCCAGTTCAGCCAGGATGGATTCAATCTGAGATCCTTCAGCTACAATTGCATAGGCGGTAGCGGTTATGCAGAAACCTGGAGGCACGGGCAAACCGGCATGGATCATCTCGCCCAAATTCGCTACCTTGCCGCCGACGAT
>DATMNR010000193.1:0-13836 GCA_035568795.1 Ktedonobacteraceae bacterium | reverse complement strand
GCGCCCCTACATTTTTTGTTCAGGAGATCCACACGGATTGACCAGAATGCGTCTACGAAGGAGGGTACCGACTTGTCATCCTGAACCCATTGGTGTTCTTCGCTCATCCTCGTGTCATCCTGAACTCACTGGTGTCATTCTGAGCGTTAGCGAAGAATCTCGTTGCCCAGCGAGTGAGATTCTCCTCTAACGCTCAGAATGACAAAACCTATACAGAATGACACTGGAGAGAAATCTACAGTATGATAAAGGATTTGAATCTGATTTTCAACGGAAATTAAAGCTGATTCACAACATAACCCAGACACTCGTTGGGGCCGATTTATCGCGCCCATCGCCGATTTATCAGTCCCCTCGGCATGTGTTATGATGTCCGCATTAAAAAGTGAATCAGCATTAATAGGCAGGGAAAACGAAAGGGGCAATACATATGGATGAAACGAGTAATCAGTGGAGCGAGGGTGATTCGGAGATTTTTATTGATCTGGCAGAGATTTTTGTCCCAGGACGCACAGAGCAAATAGCAGCGTTGCTCGATTTAATACCGGCGAGAGTTGATGAACAGTTTACGATCGTAGAACTGGCATCTGGGGAGGGCGTGTTGGCGCAAGCGATACTAGAGCGATTTCACGCGTGCCATTTCGTTGCGCTCGACGTTTCAGAGGTGATGCGCCAACGTATGGGTGAAAAGTTGAGACAGTACCATGACCGTCTCGAGATTAGACCGTTCGAACTTGCCCAACAGGAATGGCGTGCCAATTTGCCACGGCCGTTGCGGTGTGTAGTCTCTTCTCTTAGCATTCACCATCTCTATGGTGAGGAGAAGCAACAACTTTTCCGAGAATTAGCTGTTCGTCTTGAACCAGGAGGAGCTTTGCTGGTGGCAGATATCATCGAACCGGCAACCCGGCAGATTGCCGACCTGTTTGCAAGACAATATGATGATATCGTGCGCAAGCAGAGCATGCTAATACGAGGAGATTTGAGTGGGTTCGAGCAATTCCAGCAACTGAAATGGAATTATTTTCTGCATGATTATCTTGCTGAGGATACGATCGATCATCCTTCCTGCCTCAGCGATCAATTGCTATGGTTACGCGAGGCCGGTTTCAGCGTTGTGGATTGCTTCTGGATGCAAGCAGGCCATGCGGTTTATGGGGGGTATAAGTGAACATGATTGTGGTATTACTCCAGGTGCAGCTCAATAGTATATGATAGATGTGGAAAAACTACCTTTCTTCAGTATCTGCCTTCATCATTGTAATCTAACAGTGTCTCTTCCCTCTTTTCCTTCGAAGGATTACAATATGAGATAGAGAACTGCTTTGAAAGCCAGGAGAACATCTATGCATATCGTAACTGTAGCCGAAATGCGCGAACTGGAATCAAGAGCCGACCGCGAATACGGCCTTACTTCTCACATATTGATGGAGAACGCGGGTAAGAGCGCTGCCGATTTACTGGTGACGCATATTAATCGCCCTCGATCAGTGGCTGAACTGGAGCTTTTGATACTGGTTGGGCCTGGTAACAATGGCGGGGATGGCCTGGTTATGGCCCGTCATTTGAGAAAGTGGGGTGGTAAGGTCAGCTTGTACCGTTGGAAGGAACAGCGACTTTCTATTGATGGAGAGGATATCCCTGAAAACGATACGCAAGTGAAATTGGAAGAGAAGTTGCAACGTACCAATTATGTGCTTGACGCGCTGTTGGGTACAGGCGTCTCTCGTCCACTACCTGAAAGCATGCGCAGTTTGCTGGGCCGTGTACGCCAGGAACGAGAAAAACGTGACACTCTACGAGTCGTAGCGATTGATCTTCCAACAGGCATGAACGCGGATACAGGCGAAGTCGATCCCGGCACAATCCCCTCCGATGTAACTATCACGCTGGCTTGCCCCAAACAGGGTTTCTTCTTCTTTCCTGGACGTGAGTTCATAGGCAAATTATATGTAGGTGATATTGGCCTGCCTGCTGAATTAGAAGTGCATTTACGCTCAGAAATGCTGACAGACGCGCTCGTAAAGAAGATACTACCAAAGAGACCACTTGATAGTAATAAGGGAACTTTTGGTAAGGTTATGTTGTTGTGTGGCTCACAGCCTTATCCTGGCTCAGCTTTTCTAGCAGGCAGTGGAGCGGGGCGAGTTGGCGCGGGTCTAATAACACTAGCAGTCACAAAACAGATGCATGCTATCTACGCAAGTGCGTTTCATGAAGCGACGTTTGTACTCCTGCCAGATGAAGGCGCAGAAAGTTTTGAACGATCAGGTACGTTACTGGATCACCTGGAGGGCTACCGTTCTTTGCTCATCGGGCCTGGCCTTGGTCAAAGTACTTCTACTCGTGAAGCTATTCTTCAGATTTTAGAGCATTTACGTTCCATGCCAGATGAACAACGGCCTCGCCTGGTGATTGATGCCGATGGACTGAACAATCTCTCGGCGCTCGAACGCTGGTGGACGTTACTTCCAGCAGATACAGTTATTACACCACATCCAGGCGAGATGGGACGACTATGCAATGGGTTACAAGTTTCTGGAGGCAATATCGATCGCCTGGAACTGGCACGTAGTAAGGCCATGGAATGGCAGATCACGCTCGTTCTAAAAGGAGCCTGCACAATCATTGCTGAGCCTGGTGGCCATACACGTATTAACTTGTTAGCGAATCCTGGACTGGCAACAGCTGGTACCGGCGATGTACTGGCTGGTTTGGTGGTCGGATTGCTGGCACAGCATGTTAGTTCATTCGATGCAGCAAGTGCCGCTGTCTACCTGCATGCTGCTGCCGCGGAATTGGTTAGCGCTGAGATTGGATATGCGGGTTTGTTGGCGAGTGATCTGCTGCCGAAGATACCACGCGCAATGATGCGCCTGGATTAGTATAATCCGGGGACGAAGAAGAAGACGACACATGCCATTACGTACACTGCAACAAGTTGTATCCCCTCCAACCAGGTAGATTCTCCGTCCAGACTAATAAGTGGGAAAAGAATAGTTGCCAGAGCTAATATAGCCAGTTCCAGAGGTTGGAAAACGAGGTTGAGTCGAGTTGGAAAGAGGAGGCTGACCAGGACGAGCACTGGCGCTACAAAGGTAGCGACTTGAATCGAAGAGCCAGCCGCAATCGCCAGACTCAAGTCTACACGGTCTTTCAGTGCGATGATCAGTGCACTGGAGTGTTCTGTGGCGTTACTTACAATGGGAATAATGACCAATCCGATAAAGACCTGGGACCAGCCCAATTGAAGGGTAATCGGTCCGATAGCGCTTACCAGTAATTCACTGTTGATGGCAGTGCCGATGGTTGCTATGGTGAGTAAGAGTATAGCGAACCAAAGTTTAGGAGGATTTTGTTCCTCAGCCTTAAGCGCTTCGACCTCTGGAAGCTCAACACTCGCTGTCCTCTCCTGCTCCCCGTGAGGACGGCGCTCTGAACGAATATGAAACACATGTAGTGCAAGATACATGGCATAGACAAAAAGCATAACGATAGCGATAGCGATGCTAATTGTTTGAATATGCCCCGAGTCTTTCACAATAAATGCGCTGGTAGAAGGGATGAGCAAACCAGCTACTGCCAGCACCATCATCGTAGAATATTGTCCCGCGTCACGCGCGCTGAAGTACTGCTTGCCCCAGCGCCATCCACCAAGAGCCAGGGAACTACCAAGCACGAGCAAGGAGTTGCTAATAATTGAACCTGTGATGGAAGCTTTCACAACGGTGATCAGGCCATGCTGAATTGCAAAGATGCCAATGATTATTTCGGGGGCATTCCCGAAGCTTGCATTGAGGAGACCTCCAGCAATGGGGCCGACATGATACTCCAGATCCTCAGTTGCCCGGCCTATCAGCGCGGCCAGAGGAATCAGACCAATTGCAGAAAAAATAAAAATGGCGGTTACTTGCTGGGGTCCCCAGATGAGATTTATGAGGGGAGCAATAACCGCCAGGCCGAGTAGATAATAGAGCCAACGTGACATAGCATCCCCATAGAGAAGGGTGGATTTTTAACCGGGATGCGAGAGTTACCACCCTGCTCATTTACTCGGCAGCAGCCGTTTCAGCTTCTGTGCTTTCAACTGTGGCTTCGGTATTTCCAGCGTCTGATTCGTCGACAACGTTGACTGTGATTTGCGATGCAAGCTTCTGCGCAATCTTTACCGGCACCTGATAGGTGCCTAATGCACGAATTGGATCAGGTAGGTCGATCATACGCCGATCAACTGCAATGCCTTCGCTATCACGGAGACCTGCAGCAATATCCTGGCTAGTGATTGACCCATAGAGCCTTCCTTGCCCGCCAACACGTGCTTTGAATGTGAGGGTAATGTGACTCAGGCGATCCGCTTGTTGCCGATTCTGCTCAGTTTGTTTCTCAAGCTTGCGTTGCTCAGCAGCTACGCGTTGCTGATAATTTGCTAGTAGTTGCGGTGTTGCTCCAGCAGCCATTTTTTTGGGCAAGAGAAAATTGCGGGCATAGCCATTGGCTACATCCTTTAATTCGCCAACCTTTCCCAGGCCTTCAACATCTTGTAACAGTATAACTTTCATTTCACTTATGCTCCTCGTAGGGGAAGCAGACAGGACGACCGTGATTGCCGCCTCTACATTTTCACGCCAGCTTTATAGATCTGAAAATGTAGATACCCAATGTGGGTGCCAGTTCTTCCACTTGTCTCAATGATACGGGGCCTAGTATACACCGTGTGAGAAATGAACGCAAGGTTTTGAATCTATTTCCTGCAGGCCCGCAGCCTGCAAGAAATATGATGAACGGGGACACCCCGCGCCCCGGCAAAGGACTCTGTCCTCTGCACTCCTACCTTTTTACATTGCTTACGGCTTGTAAGTAATATGATGAACGGGACACTCGCCCTGGCAAAGGATTTCGTCCTCTGCACTCGTGAATGACAAGTGGATATCAGGTAGAATACACCATTGTCAGGTAGCGCTGGCTCTCCTATAATATTGCAGCAATGATAATAATTACAAAGGATAGATGCAGATATGGATATTGATGGAACATATACGCTTCAAGCTGCACCTGAAGTGGTATTGAGTCTTTTGATGGACCTACAAACGTTACAGCGCGCCATCCCAGGAATTGAAGGATTGGAGCGCATGGCGGAGGATACATATGCTTTTACTCTGCATATAAAAAACACGCCCTTGAGAGGTTCGTATTCTGGTAATGCTATTGCCACTAAGATGGAGTATCCTTTCTCATATCACATGAGAGCCGAGGGTGAGGGAATCCCGGGAACATTTCATGCTGAGTGGGATATCTCATTGACGGCGCGCGATGAAAATACAGTGGTTGCATATCAAGGCTCCCTACATTTTTCCAGGGCCGACACCCAACTTCCCAGTCCGCTGGTCAAAGGCACAATCAAAGTACTCATTCAACAATTTTTTATGTCAGTAGCCGACTATTTGCGCTCTGCCAGTCTCTCGTATCAGAATGCTTCGGAAGCTCATATTGCCCAATTAGATGTTTCACAAGTACATAACGGACGTGCGGAATCCTCGACTTTTCCTGACAAATCCTCATTTCTGTATAGCATTGTGCGGCAGCTTGGACTAGGAGATAATGACCCGTTCTTAGAGCAGCAGTGGGTCAACCGCTTGAGACGCATTGGTATTATATCGATGCTCCTGTTTCTTGTGTGGGTGGGCACGCGATTGCCGAGGAAGTCTGATGAAAGGCAAGTTCGCTAATACATGTTGCGATTTCGATGGTGCAAGGGAAAGAGGAATCGTCTATCGGGTGTCATCCTGAGCGCCAGCGAAGGATCTAGCACGATGGGCAACGAGATCCTTCGCTGGCGCTCAGGATGACAAACTCCCGCTGAGGATGACAGACTGGCATTCGGGTTGACAAACAGGTTCCTATTCGTCAATCATTGAGCGCAGACGCGCCTTCCAATCGCTTTCATCAGGGGTATCTGTCTGGTTTGTGTCACCAACAGTCCAACTGCGCGTTCCATCAGTGGTCTTGACACGAGTAGCCAGATTAGTATGTGGTTCTTTATTTATTTGGGCACGCAGAGCTGTTTGTGCCGCCTTTCGCACATCTTGCACCGGGTCATGTAATAATGGACGAATGAGATCTTTCGCATGCTCAACATTCAGGCGGCTTAAAGCGCGAATTGCGCCCGCTCGCACCTCGGCGGGTTGAGCATTCAAGAGTGGTTCAATTTCAGGCGATAATTCTACAAGGGACAGATCGGCAATTAAACGCAACAAGCGGTTACGACGCATGGGATGGGTGAGGGTTGTGAGGGCAGCACGACAATCTACCACCAGTTGTTCTCGATTGGCAATATTACCTTGCTCAATTGCTTCTGCTACAACCACCTCAGCCGGGATAGGCGATGAGCCGCGAAGAAAAGGTTCGATCCATACTGCCACTGGTTCTTGTAAATTAGTACTCTCATGCAGTTTCAATGCCCAGGAATAGTGTTCATTCAGCCAGTAGTAGAGCGCAAGAGTCATTTCGGCATCACGAGCTGCGTAAGCCACCATTGCCGGAGGAAGCGGACGGCGTGTCCAATCGGTTCTTTGCAAACTCTTGTCTAACCGAACATGTAAAGCTCGCTGTAACATCGCTGCCAATGAGGACTCATGCTGTCCAAAGACCGAGCGAGATGTTGCTTCGAGATCAAAGTAATGGGCAACATTTAGACCTCGTTCCGCCATAACACGCAGATCCGAACCTGCACCATGCAGCAAGATTATAATTGATGGGTCCGCGATAACAGCATCTAGAGGCGACAAATCATGCAGGCGCAAAGCATCCACCACAAAACATTGTTTGTCAATCGCCAATTGCAAGAGCGCAAGTCGTTGAGAGGAAGTCGAAACACCGGTTTGAACGGCACTACGTACCTGAGTAAATTCCGCGTCAATGGCAACAACATCCGATGTTTTAAGGGTATGAACGGCAAGGAGCAATTGCTCCGGGCGATCAACCCAGGCACGTTGACCTTTTTCAGGAAGTAGGCCTGGTTGGGGAGTTATGCCAAGATAACCCTGCTGCTCTTGTTCAAGTTCAGCATCGGATCCTGCCTGTGGTACTCTATCGTTCAACACGCAACCTTATCGATTTAAAACAGATTTTTCAAATAAACATACCTGAACTTATGAGCAACTATAGCAGATTTTCGTGCATACGTACAGATAAAAAACGCTTGTATGAAGAGTTTCCCTATGCTAAACTGAAACGTAACAAATGAGAACGATTGATCACTTGAGGAAACAGGAAGAATTATATCCATGGCAAAAAATACACCAATTACAGTAGCATACGGGGATGGCATAGGGCCAGAAATCATGACCGCCACCCTTGACATCATTAAAGCGGCAGGCGCGCGTATCGATATCGAAGAAATCGAGGTTGGTGAGAGGGTTTACTTGCGCGGTATCAACGCAGGCATCGAGCCAGGCGCCTGGGAATCACTTCGCCGCACAAAGGTATTTCTCAAAGCGCCCATCACTACTCCACAGGGCGGAGGTTATAAGAGTCTTAACGTCACAACACGCACTACTTTTGGCCTGTATGCCAATGTTCGCCCTTGCGTCTCATATTATCCATTTGTTGAAACCAAACACCCTACAATGGACGTGGTGATCATTCGAGAGAATGAAGAGGATCTCTACACTGGTATTGAGTATCGTCAAACCCATGATATGGTCGAGAGTTTAAAACTCATCAGTAGACCCGGCAGTGAAAAGATTGTGCGCTATGCTTTCGAGTACGCTAAGAGTCATAATCGCCAAAAAGTCACATGTTTCATGAAAGATAATATCATGAAACTTACCGATGGCTTGTTTCACAAAGTCTTCAATGAGATCGCGGAAGACTATCCAGACATCGAAAATGAAACGTGGATCGTCGATATCGGTTCGGCCAAACTTGCCGATACTCCAGAAGCGTTCGATGTGATAGTGCTTCCCAATCTCTATGGTGATATTCTATCCGACATTGCAGCTCAAGTAGCTGGTTCTGTTGGACTGGCAGGTTCTGCAAATATCGGCGATCGCTGCGCAATGTTCGAGGCCATCCACGGCTCTGCACCTCGTCGCGCAGGACAGAACATCGCTAATCCATCAGGCTTGATGCTCGCCGCTGTGATGATGCTTGTACATATTGACCAGCCAGATGTTGCAACGTTAGTTCACAATGCGTGGCTCCGCACTCTCGAAGATGGTATTCACACGTATGACATCTATGTTGAGAGTGTAAGTAAGCAGAAAGTAGGCACGAAAGAGTTTGCCGAAGCTGTCATTGAACGTCTGGGTAAGAAGCCTCATATGCTCAAAGCGGTCAACTATACGACTGGCCCACAACATCACGAATTTGTATCAGTTGCTATGGAGCAGCCAAACGAGCGAAAAGACCTCGTTGGTGTAGATGTATTCCTGGATTGGCACGATGGCACTGCCGACGAATTAGGCGAAACGTTCAAAAGTGTCAGTGGTGAGGGTCTGGATCTGACAATGATTACGAATCGCGGAGCAAAGGTATGGCCGGAGGGTATGCCTGAAACATTTTGTACCGATCATTGGCGCTGTCGTTTCATGGCACCAAATCGAGGCGCTACGATTAACCACTCACAGGTCATTGCTCTACTGCATCGCATAGATGAAGCTGGTTTTGACTTTATAAAGACTGAAAACCTGTATAATTTCGATGACATGATAAGTTATTCGGCGGTTCAGGGAGAGTAGGTGAATATTGGTGTCTGCCAAGGATTGGAGAGGATAACGTAAGAGATGGTAATCGATGAGATACTTGCGTATAATGAGCAATTTGTAAAAGAGCATAGATTGCCGATTATTGGGCATGCACCACGCAAACGGATGGCTGTTGTGACCTGCATGGATTGTAGACTTGTGCAAATGTTTGAGCAAGCACTTGGCCTGGAGCGTGGTGATGTGCTCGAACTGCGAACAGCTGGCGCAACCATTTCCGAATCCGATCGCGAAGGTGGTTTGAATGACCTAATACGTTCACTAGCAGGAGGAATATACTTGCTAGGAGTGCGGGAGGTTGCTGTGATTGGACATACTCAATGTGGACTGGCACGAGCTGACCCAACAGTGTTGATCGCATCAATGCAAGCATTGGGAGTAGACCCTCAACCACTACTTGAGAAAGCTGGTCCTAAAAGTTGGATTGGCGCTTTTGATGATGTGCATGTGAATGTGATAGAAGTGGTCAATGTTATTCGCAACAATCCATATTTGCCAAAGATACCAGTGCATGGATTGGTGATTGATATTGAGACAGGCAAACTGGAGATGGTTGAAAGAGGATAAACATGCCTCATAGATCACGGCTCATCCATTTCTCCTGGATGCTTGTTGTTTTCACTCTCATCCTTACAGCATGTTCCTACGTCGCACCTCAGAGTACCAGCAGCAATACACATGCGTCGCAACAAAACGTGGCGAAACAGTCGACGCCTGTCTTTATGCCTGGAGGCCCTGTAACCTATGTTGCGCTGGGAGCATCGGACGCTGTTGGTATTGGCAGCAATGAACCCGGCTCTCAGGGGTACGTACCTTTAGTTGCTGCCCATTTACCGAAAGGATCGCATTTAATTAACCTCGGCATTAGTGGTATTCAATTGCACGAGGCACTTTCGCAAGAATTGCCACTGGCGTTGTCAACATCTCCAAGCCTGATTACCATCTGGCTTGTCGCCAACGACTTCATTGGTGGCGTGACATATGATAATTATTTGCATGACCTGGATACCCTGTTGCATCAATTACATGTGAGTACCCATGCTCGTATAGTAATGGCAAATCTACCTGACCTGACACGATTACCTGCATTCGCAAATGAGACACCTGCGCAGAAATCTCAAATGATTGTAGCAATTCAAAAATGGAACAAAGGGATTGCTCAGTTGGCTAAAAATTATGGGGTCGCGCTTGTCGATTTGTTCAGTCAGGGTAGTCAGATTACTGCGCATCCTGCGTATATCAGTGGAGATGGATTTCACCCCAGCCCATCAGGATATGTACAATTGGCAAATTATTTCTGGCAGGTGATCAAGAGGCAGTGAAGCATTGGCGAGGTACGAGATCCTTCACTTCGTTCAGGATGACAGTCGGGCAAAGTGAAAGTTAGTCAGAATGACAGTTCGCAGGTAATCAAGGGTGTGGGAAGCGAATCAAAAAGCAGGAGAACATGTCATCTCCTGCTTTTTGAATCTTTATTCTGGGTTTTTCATTGAGGGGTTCTCATGCTGGTTTCACCTTCTACGATGAAAACAATACGTTCACAGATGTTCGTGCAATGATCTGCCATACGCTCTAACTTATGCGCTATCCAGAGCAGATAGGTTGCACGTTGCAATATGCGGGCATCGTTTTGGAGAGCAGGAATAGCACGCGCGCCCTCCAACATCGCCATTAGATCATGACGAACAAGATGATACCGCACATCTACAACATCATCTTCCTCCCAGATGTAACGTGCCGCTTTGGCATCACGATTCGCAAAGGCCTCCATTGTGCCTTTTAACACACGCTCCGCCTCGCGCCCAAGCTCGAGCATGCCATTCAAGATTGAAGCTTCTGTCATCTGACCATTTTCGCCCGCGGACGCGCTTGAATTTCCTTCGATCTCCATTTGAGAAACGCTACGAAGAGGTGCCATGCGCAAGATTATTTGCGCGATACCAGCAGATCCATCGCCTGTGCGTTCGAGGTCACCTGCTATTGAGAGCGCCGAGGTTAGGAAGCGCAAATCGCGTCCCCCGAGTGGTTGTTGTAGAGTCAGCAATCGGATGGCATGTTCCTCAACAGTCACTCGCAGGCTGTCGATAATGCTATCGCCCTCAATGACCATCCCAGCCTTTGCAAGGTCACCTGACTCGAGGGCTTCAAGAGCCTGGTCCAGAGACTCATCTACAAGCGTACCAAGGTGTAGAATCTGGGTATCGAGTTCTTGAAGCTCTTTATCTAATACAACCCTTGTCATTGTGCGGTTTCTCCTTCTACTGTCTATTTCTTGGCTTGTATCTCACCAAGATAATTCCGGCTGCTAGTTCTTAATCGGCTTCTAATCTTACTAACTGACAGCAGTTAAATAAAATGTACCACATTTCTCATAGAAAAGATAGAGTCATACAGCAAATACTCGTTCTATTCCTAAAGGATATGTGTTGAACCGTTAGCTAATTAATAGCTAACGGTTCATATCTTTATCTTTTGCGCCGCCTTCGGCGGCTGGTTGGGGAGATGGGCGGGGACACCCCGCGCCCCGGCAAAGGACTTTGCCCTCTGCACTCCTTCGAAGGGGGAGAAAAAACATCACACGCTGGCAAAGGACTTTGCCCTCTGCACTCCTTCGAAGACTTTGCGTGCGAATGACATTCCTGGTTGAATGGGGTGGCACATGTGCCTTTTTCCCGATGAGCTTTGATAGTACACTACCCTCTCATCAGGCTTAAAAGGCTCTTTCGTGTATAGTAGGGGCATCCTCTTGCGGGTGCCCTCGCGTGGGTGCCTTCGCGCGGGTTTACTGTATTTCTCGCTTTCGCCAGCAGAGTCTTCGAAGGGGCGGGGAGAAAGAACATCCCGTTCCCAGGCAAAGAGTTTTGTACTCTGTAATCCCTGAAAGTGGTGGAGAGAAAAGACATAACCCACTTTGGTAAAGGGCTTTGCAATCCCTAGAAAGCCTGCTAAATGCTGAATAGTTGCATTGACAGGATTTCTGGGTGGTGTTACAGTAAAGTTGTACCTTGAGTTGCAAGGTTAACAAGAAAGAACAGGATAATCCATGTCAACGAAACGATTACTTGGTATTTTCGCACACCCTGATGATGAGGGTACGATGAGTGGCGCAATGCTCAAATATAGCGCAGTAGATGTTGAAACCGGGCTGGTATGTGCCACACTTGGTGAGGTTGGTGAAATTGCTGATCCTGCACTGGCAACCCCTGAGAACCTGGGCGAGGTGCGCGAGGGAGAGATGCGAGCTGCCGCTGAAGTTTTAGGAGTGCATAATCTGTGGTTTCTTGGGTATCGTGACTCTGGAATGGCCGGTACACCAGAAAACCAGGATCCGCGGTCATTGGCTCAAGCAAGCGCAGCAGACGTTGTAGGAAAGCTTGTAGGCATTATTCGCCATTTTCGTCCTCAGGTTATTGCGACGTTCGATGAAACCGGAGGTTATGGGCATCCAGATCATATTGCTGTTTATCGCCACACGACCAGCGCATTTTATGCCGCAGCGGATGCCGCGCAATATCCCGAGCACGGGCCAGCACACCTGGTCTCGAAGCTGTACTATACTGCCTTTCCGCGAAGTTTTGTACGGCAAATAGGCGAATGGATGCAGTCGCAAAATTATGAGGGAAATTTCAGGAATCTTGATCCCGAAAAGCTGGGTATTCCTGATGAACTTATTAGTGTACGACTTAATGTTGAGCCCTGGTTCGAGACAAAGGGCCGCTCGTGGTCTATGCATCGCACGCAGATGGATCCGAACAACGCTATGGCAAAGTTGCCCGAAGAGGCCATACGCAAGTGGCGCAGCAACGAGTATTTTCAACTGGCAGCCACAAGGGTCGGCCCCGATGTTGAGGGTGAGAATGACCTGTTTGCAAGAGTGTAAATTACATGAAAGATTATCATATTAACATCTTCTATAGCGAAGAAGACGAAGGGTATATCGCCGATATACCCGACTTGAGGTACTGTTCCGCCTTCGGCGATACTCCTGAAGAGGCTCTTAGAGAGGTCTTGATCGCTAAAGAAGCATGGCTTGAGGCTGCCCATGCTGAAAGCAAACTTATCCCTTTGCCCAGGTATAAACCAGTTATCTATCAGGCTGCATCTTGATTGAATCTAGCCAAAATGCAACCTTGTTCCCACGCTCGTCTGCACATATGCGCCTGGCAATTGGCGGGCGAGTTCGTGGGTAGCTCTCCAACCGGTACAATGTCCAGGTACGATAATATCGGGGCCGATTGTGATCAACTCCGTGATTGTACGAGGGATAATTGACTCGAAGAGACCTCCAGTAAGATGAAATCCCCCAACAAATGCATGCACTTTGTCTATTCCAGTCAGGTGCCGTGCGTGTCTTAGCACATTGATTGCTCCCGCATGACTGCAAGCTGAAAGCACAACTAGTCCTTTGTCTTTCACATTACATACCAAGGCCTGGTCATCCCAGATCCACGTATCGGATTCCCATCCGTGATCTGTATGTGCCTGTTGTGGTGGGAAACCTTTCTCGAAGTCAGTTACGCGATCAACCTGTCCCGTTACCAGTACCATGCCATCAAGTAAGAGCGTTGGGCTACGTTCCTCGATGATCTCGACACCCTCGCGCTCAAGGTCAGCGTAGCTGGGAGGAGGCATACGTATTTCCTGGCCTGTGGGAAAGACCACTCGACGTTCACGCCAGACATCAGGATGCAGGACAAGAGGCATTCTGGGCCGCCCTATTCGTTGAAACAAGCCCTCGAGTCCGCCGTGATGATCGGCGTGGCCATGCGAGAGGATGACGGCTCGCAGATCGGTTGCTTTTACTTCGAGCACATCCATGTTGTGAAGTACGGTTCTGCGTCCCAATCCCGCATCATAAAGAATTGACTCGCTGCGCCCTTCTCGAACAACGGTCAGGAGTAAGGAATAACCGTGTTCCGCAATCAGTTGCTCACGATCAGACCAGTCATAGTACATTGGCGCTCTCTGAGCTACCTCGTCGCTGGGGAGGAGAATGTCCAGGGAGTTGTCGATCAGTATTGTGACATCGGCAACATCAACAGGTAAAAGTGTGACTTGTTGGCTCGCCATAGAT
>DATMNR010000192.1:0-5593 GCA_035568795.1 Ktedonobacteraceae bacterium | reverse complement strand
CAATAGCACTTGGCTGTTCGCAGATTCATGCTTGTGCCCTCTCCAGAGCACAAACCTCATTCTTGACAGGAACTGTTGTGGACGCCTGCGCGTCTCTCCAGTTGCTGTTCTGCTTTCCACTCTTCAATTGTCAAGGTTCATGATTGAGCAGTTATTACGCTCACTTCAGTCATCACAGGCATTATTACATATCTCAGGCACCATGTCAAGTGTTTATCTCTCAATTATTACTACTTCACAAAAACACTGGTCGCTTGTTACTCTTGACAAAACGACCTACCCTGGATCGTTTGTGTTCAAAAAACACAATGAGCCATTAAGTTTCATGCTCTTGGAAAAAACAATCCTTGAGGATGCCACATTAACGTGGCCTCAGATGCCAATAACCCTGTAGACAGGAGCACCTAGCCATAGATGACCAGGTGATTGTCTTGTGGTGACTCAAGAAGTATGGCATAGGCGCTTCAAAATGTCAAGTGATTTTTCGCGAATACATGACTTTTATGTATTATTGATGAGATCATGTTTCATGACAGTTTGATTTGAGATGTACCAATCAAATACTTCTCGTACATCTGGCCTTAAACTCAGAAGTAACCAATGTACGAACAACAATTTATTCCGATTCATTGCTGTATATTGATTACTGGTTTGCATCCAGGGTTGCTTGCCACTGCTCATGTAACTTCTTAGACCTATTAAAAATCTGGATCAGATTACTGTCATGTAGCATAAGTTGATCGCGAAAGATGCTCAATTCGCTAATATATTCACCAAGCCAACGAGACAAGGCCTCACTATTAGTCAAGCAAATATCGCGATAGACTTCAGGGTTGTTGCTAGACATTCGGGTCATGTCGTACATACTTTTATCTGCTACTATTGCAGCATCTACCCAGGACGGACTGCCAACTACTGTATTCATAAGAATTGCGGATATCACAAACGGCATGTGATTCACGCCAGCAACCAGCCCATCGTGTTCAGCAGGCTCCAAAAAACGTACTCGAGCATCAAGTAATTCAATAAGTTGCATTACTGTATTAAGCGCAGTTGAAGAAGTTCGTTTTGTAGGAGTCAGGCAATAGACGCAATTCTTAAAAAGAGCGGCAGTCGCTTGTCCTTCGTCATAAGTATCTTTGCTTAGGATGGGATGTCCTCCAACAAAAAACACTGAAGTAGGTAGATACTCTTCTGCCCAACTCATTACCTGTGCCTTTGTGCTGGCTACATCGGTAATCACTGTCCCAGGCGAGGCAATAGTTGCAGTATCTTGTAAAAATGAACGCATTTGGCTAATAGGCGTAGCTACAATAATGAATTCAGCGCCACGCACTGCATCAGCCAGTTTGGAACAAGCTTGATCTATAGCCCCAATTTTACGAGCACGATTAGCCATACCTTTATTAGGATCGTATCCCAAGATTTGTTGTGCTGCATTAGCGTTATGGAGAGCCAGGCCTATTGAATTACCGATAAGCCCAAGACCGACGATTGCTACTCGATTAAACATGTAAACCTCCTATTAAGCCACCAATAACCAGATTCCCAATGCGATCAGTAGAAATGCACTCAGAAATTCAGTCCACTCCTTTACGTTTCTCAAACGAGTCCGTAACATCCTACCAAGAGTAATACCGATCAACGTCATCAAGAATCCCTGAATGCCAATCAAAATACATATCACGAAAGGTTTGACAGTTACAACACTTACATGAATGACAGCAATTGTACCCAATGAAAAACCGATTACTAGCTCGTCAAGGCTGATACTCAATGCAAGAAGAAGTTGGCGCCTCCATTGAAACTGTTCTTCAGCAGGTGCCTTATATTGAAAAGTATGAAGCCCTGGCATTTTCTTTTTTTTGAAATACTCTTGACTTTCTTCTATTAGTTCCCACAGACCCACCCCGATTAAGATCAAAGGACCAACAACATGCATAAAGTTGGTGATAACTAATGAGGTAGCATAACCAATTGCAAGTCCTATTAAGGGCATGAATGTTTCGGCTAAAGAGAATAGAATAGCAGAAATCAACCAGGCAGGGAATTGAAACTTCTTTCCCTTTCCTGTAGTAATATTATCCCACCTACTTTTAATACCAAGGCTAATTGAGACTCCGAGGGTGTCTAACCCTAATGGTAAGATAAAAAGGAGCAGGGGTAAAATAGACATAGTTCATCCAATAAGATTAAACTAGACCATCTCGAACTTAGAAATAGACGAGGTTTTCGAGCCACTCGGATCCACCAGGTCCCAGTATACTTGCAAGCATATCTGTTATATCATCGCTTAGCAGCACACTACACTCGGTGCGATAAAGATCAAGGAAACGAGGCAATATTTCTGGACCATACTTTAGCTGTAAATCAGCAGCAAATTGCTCGAGTAAAAGATTGAAGATTAGATAGTCTTCATCTGAGGTATCCTCATACCAGTCAAAACCTCGTATGGTGACAGGTGTTTTACCATCCAATTCTGGCTCGAAAATTTCGGCATAATGCTCGTGAAGATCTTTCATCACAATCCCTGGTTGCCCGTTTATCTGTTGCATAAGCCAGAGTGCCGCAAATTGAATCTGCCACTCGTCAGCCCAAAGAGGACTTTCTTCAGGCCAGGGTCGTGGATCATTCTCTAGAAAGGCTTGTGTTAGAACAGAATAGATGAGATAAATCAACTTTTCCTGGGTTGGTAGACCTATGATTGTATCAAGTTGGGAGGGGATGACAAGAGAAGCAGGGTGTGTGACATTGGTCCAATAAGGTAATGCATTGCCTGGTTCATCTGGATCATCACGAGGTGTAGCATGCCAATCAGCCGGTGCAACAAGAATAACTTGCAAATATGGTCCAGACTGCTCTAGCAGTTGCATCAGCCATTGGCTTGCCTGATCGACAGATTGAATTATCAAATGAACCAGAGAGTCTTGACCCTCTGAATAATAGACAGAGAATGGTTCTGCTACTCGCTCATATTTTTCAAATGGGAACGACATAATTAACCTTAAGCAATCGTACTGGAAGTTACTTTACCCGGGTGCCTCAAGTTGCAGGGGAGGTTCCTGGCCCTCGTAGACATATTGACTCGTCTCTTGTGAAACTTGTTGTCTGCGGTATCGATGATAAAAATCATTATACAACATCCGCAACCGCTGAGGACTAATATTTTTCCCACTTTCATAATATTCAAGTATGACCT
Organism: Ktedonobacteraceae bacterium; assembly: GCA_035568795.1. Classification (GTDB taxonomy): domain Bacteria; phylum Chloroflexota; class Ktedonobacteria; order Ktedonobacterales; family Ktedonobacteraceae; genus DATMNR01. The sequence continues at coordinate 2,394 of DATMNR010000192.1, read as the reverse complement.
GACCCATTGCCCAGGTGCCAGCGCCCGCTATAGCACCAGAAATGAAATCACCACCAAATGGAATCGCCTTTGCTACTTGTTCCGCAAGATAACGAAGACCTAGCCCCCCAGCCATTACCGCAATGAGTTCTCGAAGATGTCGGGTTGTATTTGCTGAGTCAACAGGTTCGCCATACAATGCGGCCAAACGTAAAACGAGTCGTATCTGGTTTCCAAGCAAAATTGGTATATCCACTAATGGAAATGGCTCTAATCCTGCTGCCAAACTAATCAATGTCGCGTTACGGATAATGCGTTGAGCAGCGTTACGCCGATATGCCGGCAACTCACGTCCAATCACTAATGCTGCTTCGGGACTTGCATCGATCATGGCAGGTATAAGTTCCTCTGCAATATTCACACCTGTACGGCCAGAAACAGGAATAACCCCTGCTACACCAAGAGAAACTGCAACTTCATTCGCTACCTTATCGCCCGATTGCTCTCCAGATAGAGCATCGATTTTGTTTACTCCAATGATCGTAGGTTTGTTCAATTTTTTGATAGTTTCGTACAATTCGCGGTCTTTAGATTGCAAACCCTTTGTGCCATCGATGAGAAACACAATTACACTCGCCAGGTCCATACCACTTTCCATAAGTTCTGGCAAATGTCCAGGTGTATCAATTAAGGTGAAAGGTCCAAAATCGGTTCGCACTAAGCTTCGAGTTGTACCAGCATCAGGTGAAACAGGAGAGAGCTGCTGACCTTTTAAGTAATTAAACAGGGTACTCTTCCCGGTATTGGGCAGGCCTACAATTACTACTGTGCTCTTAAGCCCCTCCAGAACCTCGCCTTGCGCCTCATTCCAGTTAAGGGCTTTCATGAAGCCGCGAAATATACCAATATTTGTAGGTAAACTTAAAAGTGCATTGAGACCGAGTTCTCGTAAATTTTGTGTACTATTCGTTTTACGAAAGACACTCTCAAGCATTCGCTGAACCAAATTCTCTTTTGTTGGCTCGTTTAGTGGTTTATCCTGATTATTAGTAGCCACATTCTTATTCCTCCCAGATCTAAATGTTGGGACCAATGATATGTATTACGTCCATTATAGCTGCCTCATGTACTCAAGAGCAACACGTATTATATCAATTATTCGATTACAAAGATTTATTACAGTTGCTGCTTCACTTTTTGTCTCTACATGAGATTACTTTTTTTTGTTACAATACCTAATATAACACTAGAGAACAGGGATGGAGAACACTATGGATAAGACACAAACCAACAGTACGGCAAAAAAACTGCATGAAGAGACCATTACTTACGCAGGATTCCACAGCATTATTACAGGCGTTAACCGTTCCTGGGAATATGGAGGCTTTCCACTGCCTGATGGTTCGTTCTGGAGATATAGAGAACCTAATGCAGTTATTGTAGTTGAAGGGGAACGCATGCGCGCGACTGCAAAATTGAGCCGCGCCAACGACCAGGTACAAATACTGGACAATGCGAAGAATATGTTCTTCTCTACCAGGAGATTTGAGATACCAGAAAAAGGGCAAATTTCTTTTGAATGGGACATGAAGGCACTTTGCTCAGGCACAAAGCCTCATGATTTGTACGATGGGTTTGTCTCTGTCAACCTACTCGATCTCAGTACTGGCGTCGCACTCGACTTTTTTGCTTGTAATGATGTCATCGCAAGTGTTTACGCTCTACTGCCTTTTCCAGGAGTTCCAGAGCCAGGAGATACTGAAAATTCAGTGAAGCCAAAATACTTCTGCGACTTTAATGAACTATCTTTAGCAACTTCACCTGGACAACAACATCGATATGGTATCAGTTATCAGCGAGGTAAAGATGAAGTATGCTTTTTTGTTGATGGACAAGAAGTTGGAATCTATACTGAAGTACCTGTTAAAATCAATGGTTTCATAATAGCGTTGGGTTTGATGACCGAGAAACAAATTGAGCAAGGCAAAAGTGTCTCTGTTCATGGCCAGATATTAAACGGTATTTGGGGTACATTTACAATTACTACCAGTGCTGAGTAGGCCACAATTTGTAACAACGCTTTGTTAACCAATGGGTAGATTTTTACAGCACATTTTTTTCATTTAGATACTAACTATTGAGGATCTTCATTTCCTGTCAATCGCAAAGTTATGACTTCTATTCTAATTGCTCTAAACATTCCAGGAGACGATCGATCTCGTCGATCGTGTTATAGTGTGCCATCCCAAGTCGTAGTGCCCCTCCCTTTGATTCGAGTTCCAAACGTTCCATAATACCAAGGGCATAATAGTTACCATCCCATGAAAAAATACTTTGAGAAGCCAGGTGTTCTGCCAGTTCACGGGGCAAGTATCCTTCAATATTACATGCAAAAGTAGGTACTCTTAAGGCAAG
>DATMNR010000191.1:0-4277 GCA_035568795.1 Ktedonobacteraceae bacterium | reverse complement strand
TATTACTCCATCTTTGACTGTGCCGCCGGAACCGCAGAGCTTCTTTAGTTGCTGTGCAAGCGTTGTTATTACCTCATTACTGGCAGGCACTCCAGTAATCACTGTCACGGTCTTTCCCCCACGATGCTTGCGGTCGCGCATTACACGCACAATGCCATCACTTTTTTTCGATGTGGATTGCTGATCACAGCGGCATTGATTGTATGGTTGTCCGCATGTGGGGCAAGTATTTACTCGACCACTGTCGGTGGAATACACGAGACGATCCGGCATAGATGATTCCTTTCTTCTCAACACATTGCATCAAGATGCCAACCCAAGAAATTGTATCATACCTCTGATAACCATAGGAGAGAAGCGCTCTAGTAAGAGCATCACTCGGAAGTGGGGTCTGTTTCGAATCGAATTTTTCAAACGTATATACCTATAGGTATTTCATTCAGGTAGAAGATCTATGGAGAAATACTATGCTTGACCTTCAAGGACCCATTTCAGAGCGCTATTACATTCAACACCATTTGCATCATGGTTACATGTCAGATGTCTATCACGCTTATGACCAACACCTGCAGTGCGATGTAGCCATTAAACTGGTTCGCCACGATCAAAATGAATCAAGGCTGCGTCTACAAAGTGAAATACACACCTTGAGTTCGCTTTCGCATGACTACATTTTGCCCATTCTGGATTATGGAGAATATGGCATGTGTCACTACCTGGTCATGCCATATTGTAAGCAAGGCACATTACTCAAGCGCATCTCAAAAGAGATTTTAACCGAGGAAGAAGCTGGTAGGATTCTCATCCAGGTCTCAAGTGCATTACAGTTTGCGCACAATCACGGTATCATCCACCGTGATATCAAACCCTCAAATATTTTGCTTGTCAATGATAGTGATCCCCACGTCTATCTGGCAGATTTTGGCCTGGCTAAAGCGATGGCTGCTGGGAGTGATATCACACAAACTGGATGCTTAATAGGTACTCCTGAGTATATGGCTCCTGAGCTGATAGATAAGCCTGAAAGTGTTAACAGTGATATATACGCTCTTGGGATTCTGCTCTACCATATGCTAACCGGACAACCACCATTTAGGGGTAGCTCTCCTCTGGCTGTGTTATGGAAACATGTACGAGAACGGCCCATACCTCCATCTCATCTCAATCCTGCCATTACTCCACCTGTCGAGCAGGTTATTTTGCGAGCACTGCATAAAGACCCACAGCAGCGCTTCCCAGATGTAATGACACTGGCTCAGGCTTACGCAAGTGCTCTTCATTTATCTCAGCATAAGAAAGATTCTCCTGGACTTCCTATGTTTGGATCCGATACTGCACACATACCTCTAAAAAAAGTAGACTGGATGTTATCGCAGGCTGCTGCACCGAAGTTGGCTCCAATTGTACGACCAAGAAATCACCACCATACTCTTCGAAGCGCTATCATTAGCCTTGCGTTAGTGGCAATGTTCATCATTCCCCTTACATTAGGTTTTTTAGTTGGGAGAGATAAGTTTGAGGTATCCCCGGCATTTAGCGCGTCATTTGCTTCAGCTCTCCACAAGTCTGCTCCCCATGTATCTTCGCCACCACCTGCTCCCTATGTAGCTTCACAATCTCCAACTCCAAATGTCTTCCCCGCGAGAGGAAAAAAATTTCCACCACGTATAAAGCCTTCTGTACTTCAACACAAGCATAAACATCCACATCATAAAAATGGAAAAGATAGCGCCAGCGCAATTGGTACGTAACAGGTCATTTTTCAAAGCATGGTGGTTCGTCTAACCAGATACTTCGCGTTTCTTAGGATCAAAAGTGAACTGAACAAGCACTTTTTCAGAGTGTGTCGTTTTGTCTAAAATTGACATATAATGAGTATGGTGAATATACTGCTTAAATTGCTGACGTACCATCACACGTTGTGAACGTATTGACATACGAACCAAGGATTGTAGTTTATGCCCGGATTAGAGGGGACCACATTAGGCCGTTATCGACTACACCAACGCCTGGGCGAGGGTGGAATGTCGGAAGTCTATCTAGCCTACGACGAACTTATGCATCGTGACATAGCCGTCAAGGTCATGAGCAATAGTAACATAGAATATATCGAGCGCTTCCAACGTGAAGCAGAAGCCGTTGGCAATTTACATCATAACCACATTCTTCCCGCTTTCGATTATGGCCAGCAGAATTCCTGGCATTACCTGGTAATGCCCTATATTGAACATGGTTCTTTGAGCGACTTATTGGATGAAGGCCCTTTGACCCTTGAACACGCGGGAGAAATGCTTTCACAAATAGCCAGTGCGTTACAATGCGCTCATGATCATGGTATTCTGCATCGAGACATCAAACCCTCAAATATTCTCTTGAGCGATGATCACTTCGCATACCTGGCGGATTTTGGCCTGGCTAAGCCGATGGATGGAAGAGATAACGTGACACACACTGGTGTGTTGATGGGCACTCCTGAATATATGGCACCCGAACTTGCCGATGGCCATGCTTCTATCAGTAGTGACTTATATGCGCTTGGCATATTGCTCTATCAAATGGTTACCGGGCAACTGCCATTCACAGGTGACACACCATTGGCAGTTTATATTCGGCAGATGCACGAACTACCGGCTCCGCCCTCGCGTCTCGTTCCTGCTATTCCTCCAGACATTGATCGGGTCATCTTGCGCGCATTGGATAAAGATCCTCGTCGCCGCTTCCAGACCCCGGATGAACTGGCACAGGCCTATCTGCAAGCGGTGAAAGCTCCGCTGCTGAATGTCGTCTCATCCAACGCTACAAGAAACTTTGCTGAATCTGCTGTTGCTTCAGCCTCTTTAGAAGTCGCTCATGAGGACAAACTTGTTCTTCCAGTATACCAACTTCATGAAAACGTTGTGGCTTCGGACTCAAGAGATAAAACCATTATTGAGCGCTCCAGTAGTCTAACACGCCGCTCTCCCATAAGCGGACATGTAAGTACCAGGAAATTCCACGACGAGCGTTATAACCGAAATTTGTTTAAAGTTACGGGGTATATGGGCATTAGTTTCATGCTCATCATGATGTCAATTATCCTTTTCGCTGTTTTTGCTTATAGTAATAACAGGCAGGCGGCGAGGAATAGTGCATTGACTGCTCAGGCTGTCAGAACACATCAGCCCGTCAAGACAAACGCTAAACAAACGAAAGCTACGCCTATTTCCCACGCAACCATCATCCCTCTTTCACCCAAGCAAGCAGCTATTGCAACTGCCAGGAGCTTTACAAATACTACTCCCATTTTTGCAGATGACCTGAGCACAAACTTTATCAGCGATTGGTATGTAGATTATACAAACTGCACCTTTGTCAATAATACCTACCACGTCATAGTAAAACAGAATAATGACTTTCAGACGTGTAAATCAAGCGTCTTGTCCTATGATAATGCAGCCTTACAGGTGGACGTGTCACTTCTTAAAGGAAGTGATGCAGGGTTGATCCTTCGTGCCACTGATCAGCAATTTTATGAGTTTGGAATCGATAATCAACGCAATTTTTTCTTCCGCCGGCATGATCCCGATGGCGCTGGAGGAGGAAGTTTTACGGATCTCATTCCAGCCACTAGAAGTAATGCTATTCTTCCAGGTAAACGAAAAAACACATTACTCGTGATCGCAAATGGTAGCAATTTTGACCTGTTTATTAATGGTGTCTTTGTAGGAGAATATCAGGATAGCAGCTACGCCAGCGGGCAGGTTGGTTTTAGCGTCGAAACGTATTCCACAGTCAAAGCTGGTGAAGCCAGCTTCTCCAATTTCAAGGTATACTCTGTTTCTTCATAAAATCTTCATATACACGATATGACTTGTGAGATTTTTGCAGATTTATGCTTGCCATATTGCAAAATCTTCGCTATCATATTCCAGGAGTCGATTGCTTTGATGTCCCGTATCTTGATGAACCTGACTCCTCACATGCAATCGGCATCGAAAGTAATATTTTGCAAAATGAGGAATGAATATGCAAATTGATACTGTAATGCCGCAAACTGGAGATGTTCGCTTTCTCGATGCTTGTCATCACCGGCAGCCGGATGCTACACCCGTCTGGTTTATGCGCCAGGCTGGACGCTGCCTCGCTGAGTACCGTGATTTACGCAAACGCTACGATATTCTTACGATGGCAAAAACCCCTGAATTGTGTGCGCAAGTCACGCTGATGCCAGTCAAAGAATTTGGTGTCGATGCAGCAGTACTGTATGCCGACATCATGCTTCCTCTAGAAGGCATGGG
>DATMNR010000190.1:0-3157 GCA_035568795.1 Ktedonobacteraceae bacterium | reverse complement strand
TGAACCTACTATCCCTTGATCACTTGGCGCCGTCTGCACCGAGCAGGTGGCTCAGGCGGAGGGCATCACCTCCTCCTTTAGCTCTGATCAAGGGAGATGCCGGAAAACACGGCAAGCATTGGTGTAGGAAAGTGCGAGGCAAGTTTGTGTACCTGAACTTACGAGAACTTCAACTGACACCCACGGGAGCGAGTCCCACGCGGCAAGTAGTGTACCGGAAGAATTGCAGCGGGAGACGACTACCGCATCTACCCCTCTTGGGGAGAAATAGTATTTGATACAACTTTTCCGTTCGAGGGTAAGTGATGTTACTGTGTAAGAAGATAAAAATCGAAGTTAGTCAGCATGATGCGACGGCCCTAGAATTCATGCAAGCCAAATGTCGTGGCCTCTACAACTGGCTGGTGATGCGCGTGCGCAACGGAGAACGCTGGAATGTCAACCAGGTCAAGAAAACATTGCGAGAGAGCAAGCAGTTTGACCCCGAGTTAGGATACGTCTATGGCAAGCTCTTAGCGGAAGTATACTATCGGCTGGATGGGGCCATGCAAGCCTTCTTCCGTAGGGTGAAAGCCGGAGAGAAACCAGGATTTCCCCGTTTTAAGCCGCGCCATCAGTTCTTCACCCTGTGTTACCCGGCGATGTACTTGCAAGTGCAGAAAAGGACGATCATCCTCCCGACAGGTGGAGGTGGCAACTGGGGGCCAAAACGCCATGGAAACATCGTGGCGCATCTGACAGAGGAACCGCCTGAGCGTTTTCACGAAGTGGCCGTGTCTAGGGATGCACGAGGGAACTATTACTGCTCATTTGTCTATGACGATGTCATGCAGCACGAGGACGATTGGAGCAATGCACGAAGAAGGCGGAAGAAACGCAACCAGCGAGATTGGCGCGATGACGGCATTGTGGCCTTTGACCTGGGCATCAAGACTTTAGCAACCGGCTACACTGACCAGGGACGTTTCTACCACATTGGCGGCTACAAGGGCTATCGTTACTACAACAAGCAACTCGACAAGCTTCGCTCCAAGCGGGACAGATGCAAGCAGCAATCCCGCCGGTACATTCGACTCTCACGGGTCTATAAACTGGTGTCGGAGAAGAAGCGCAACAAACAACAGGACTGTCTGCACAAAGCCTCCCATCTCATCGCTGGAACACTGGCTGAAAGGGCTGTGGTCATCGGCGATCTTTCCCAACGGCAGATGGTCATCAAGAAGATTGAGGGCGAGACAGCTAAAGAACGGCGGAAACGGCAAATCCGCAACCGTATGGTGTACAATGATTGGGGACTCTCTAGCTTTGTACAGATGCTTGCCTACAAGTGTTTGCTCTTTGGGAAAGAACTCTCTATAATAAGCGAGCGTGATACGACCCAGATGTGCCATGTGTGCAAGCAGAAGCAAGGCATGCCACTCTGGCAACGCACGTATCGCTGTGCGAACTGCGGCTTAGTGATGGACCGTGATGAGAACAGCGCGGTCAACATTTTCGAGCGGTTCCTTGCCCGGCCTGGGCCACACACTCCCTGAGTGCGGTGTGCCGTCATGGAGATGGGACGCCGTAGGTGTCAAGAGGGCTCCACGTTCTATCTTTATACGGTAATCAACACATGAACATGTGTTTAGAAAGGCAGATGAATAGATTGCAAACAATGACGAAGCGTAGTGATATCGCCAAAGAGTTTACATGGGACCTTGAGAGTATTTACCCAACCGATGATAGCTGGGAAGATAGTTTCAAGAAAATTGAGCATGGCCTACCAGAGCTTGAGGCGCTCAAAGGAACTCTTGCTCAAAGCGGGTACGCATTGCTGAAGGTTTTGCAGACGCGTGATGAATTGTATGAAGAACTAGAAACCCTGTTTGTGTATGCTTCTATGCGCAAGGATGAGGATACAACAAATAGTGCGTATTTAGGAATGTTTGATCGTGCAATGCAATTGTACGTACGCGCTTCAACTGTCATCTCATACATCGAGCCTGAAATTCTGGCTTTACCACAAACGACACTTGATTCCTATGTGCAAGAAACTCCTGGTCTAGGCCTGTACAGGCAGCAATTGGACGATATCAATCGCAATCGCCCACATGTCCGATCCGCTGAAGTAGAGGCTGTACTGGCAGCCGCAGGCGAGATCTCTGAAGTTCCAGATAGTATATTCTCGATGATTGATAATGCTGATTTGAAACTGCCACAGATTCACAATGAGAAAGGCGAAGAGGTTCCACTAACAAAGGGGAATTACCTGGTCTATATTCGAAGCACAGATCGCAGTGTTCGAAAAGAAGCCTTCGAAGGAATGCATGGAACGTTCCTCATGCAACGTAATACGATTGCAGCTACGCTTGGGGGGCAGATCAAAGGAAGCCTCTTTTTTACGAGACAGCGTGGTTTTGGCTCTAGCCGTGAGCGGGCACTGGCGCGTTACAATATTCCAGTTAGCGTCTATGACAATCTTGTTGAGACGGTCAGCGAGCATATTTACTTGCTCAATCGATATATGAAATTGCGAAAACGCTTACTTCAGCTCGATGAGTTGCATATGTACGACCTTTACGTGCCGATTGTTAAGGAAACTGCTGATGAGATAAGCTACACACAGGCCAGTGAGACAGTGGTGTCAGCTCTGGCTCCCTTAGGGGAGAACTATACGAATATTCTTCAACAGGCGTTTAAAGAACGTTGGATCGATGTCTACGAGACTCCTGGGAAACGCGGCGGGGCTTATAGTGGCGGTGGCTACAAAACTCGCCCGTTTATCTTACTGAACTTCCAGAACAAACGTGATAGTATGTATACTTTGGCTCACGAACTTGGGCATTCTATGCATTCATACTTTTCACGTAGCCATCAGCCATTTCAGTATGGTGACTATACCATCTTTGTAGCAGAGGTTGCGTCAACACTGAACGAAGGTCTACTGACCGAATACCTATTACGAAATACCAGTGATCCTACACAACGACTGGCTATCCTCAATCACTCGTTGGAGGGATTACGTGGTACGCTTTTCAGACAGACGATGTTTGCGGAATATGAGCAGCAAATACATAGCCAGGCTGAACAGGGTCAACCGTTGACTGCTGATTCGTTGAGTGCAATGTACAGAGCAATAAATGAAAAATTTTATGGAGGAGAGGCAGTCATTGAC
>DATMNR010000189.1:0-3184 GCA_035568795.1 Ktedonobacteraceae bacterium | reverse complement strand
CTTTCTTTATTGAACGTGCGGATTCCAATACCTGTTGACCATCCAGCCCAGGATCAATTCTCCTCTCATGAACTTGAGAGTACAGGTAGAAATAAGGCATGATGAGAAATGTATGAACAGTCAGAATGGTTTACAGCGCTTCAAAAGTATCATACTTAATCAGTATGTGGAGTTTGCGGCTGCCGTGCGGTTCCTTTCTCTTCTTCCTGTCCCGGGGAGTGCCCAGCTTTTTAATAAGGATGAGAGCGTCCCGCATATCGTAGTTGGTTGTGAATATTTCCCTGTAGTGGGAATGCTGCTAGCATTCCCACTCTGGTTATTTACGTTTATACTTACTCAGCTTGTTCCGCATCTGGTTCTAGCAGCATTGCTGGTCGCTGCCCTGGTAATCCTCACTGGTGGATTACATCTGGATGGACTGATGGACACAAGTGATGGGCTTTTTGGTAGTAGCACCCGCGAACGCAAATTAGAGATCATGCATGACTCCCGAGTAGGAAGTTTCGGTGTGCTTGCCGGGATTTGCATATTGCTGCTCAAATTCGCATTGTTTGCAAGTTTAAAAGTATCTGTCCTTCCGTTGGCCTTGTTGATTGCACTGCCCTCAGCACGTTGGGCCATGGTTGTAGTGCTTCGTGTTTTCCCGAGCGCCCGTGCTACAGGGCTTGGAGCAGCGTTTCACCAGGCTGTCACTACTAAGCGGCTACTGATAACTGGCATTATTTCTCTATTGATCGTGCTCATTGCAGGGCAATTGTTTGGACTTATCATCTGGATTGTTGCTACCGTAACTTCACTGCTTCTTGGATTCTGGATGACTCGGAGCCTTGGAGGACTAACAGGCGACACGTACGGGGCAATTGAAGAAGTGACGGAAGGAGTGGCGTTGCTGCTACTTGTCATGCTAAGAGTGTGAGCTTACTAATCGCTCTTATGGTGGTTACTGAGCAACCCATCGTTCCAGACAAAATACGATATACAGGAGAAGAAATCTATCGTGTTTTCAGAGCAAATAATTCCACCTCGCTTGATATTGATTCTAGGAGGCGCACGCAGCGGAAAAAGCGCTTATGCGGAACGACTGGCTGTCGGGAGCGAGAAAATAGTGGCATTCATCGCCACTGCCACGGATGGAGACAACGAGATGCATGAACGGATTGTTCGGCACAAAGCCTCTCGACCTCAGGAATGGCATACAATTGAGGAACCACTTGATCTCATAAGTGCGGTACAGCGAGCATATCAGTTGGCGGATGTGGCGCTTCTTGACTGTATGACACTCTGGTTGGGAAATATGTTGCTACAAGATCACGAGAAGGGCCAAAGTGACGATCAGGAACAAGTAGACCTGCAAATCTCAAGTAATCAATTTAATGAACAGGCCCTGCAACACATTGAAGAGCTTCTTGCTATACAGCAAAATGCTAAAGCAGGTAAAACTCTTATTGTCGTCTCAAATGAAGTTGGTCTTGGCATCGTTCCGGCTTACCCGCTCGGGCGTATCTATCGTGACACTCTTGGCTATGTCAATCAGCGACTCGCGCAAGATGCTGATCGTGTGTACCTGATGGTAGCGGGTATGGCAGTTGACATCAAGAGCCTGCATCAAGAAGCATCCCTCTGAAAACTGGAACCATATCCCACGAGTAGCTTACTGAAAAAGGCATTTGCCGTTGACATTGCCAATAGCCCTGCGTATACTACTCCTACTACTTTTGTTTTCATTGGGTGGCCTGAAATATAGGCAGAATAGGGAAGCCGGTGTAACTCCGGCGCAGTCTCACGCGCTACTGTAACTGGTGAGCATCTCGTCCTTTTTCATGAAGCAGATGAAGCCACTGTTCTATAATGGAATGGGAAGGTAGGATGAGCAGCGATTGAAGCCAGAAGCCAGGAGACCTGCCCAATGAAGTTTGCTCACGATCCTTCGCGTAAGAGGGGCGAGCTACCAGTTCTGGCATCGACGAGTCTTGTGAAGCACCTTGGTATTTCACAACTTCCTCCCATATATGCCCCTGGTTGACCTCCAATGCCGCGAGAGACAACGAGCGTTGTAATTGGAGGTTGCAACTCGATGTTCTCCCGTTCTCTCACTTTTCGACTTATGATTCTACTCTTCTTGTCATTCTGTCTTCTATTGACCGCGTGTGGACAAGATAAAGCAACGACGACTGATTCACAGGCAAAGCCCACTCCAACAGTTGCGCTTGACTACTATGGCACGCCGATTGTCTTTCCGGCTACAGCTCCCCAGCGTATCATTTCTCTGGTTCCAAGCACCAGCGAGATTCTTGGCGCGCTGCATCTACAAAGTCGTGTGGTAGGAGTAGACTACTATACGACTTTTCCGCAGGCTTTGGCATCTTTGCCAAAGGTATCAGATGCTAATGGAAAGTTCAACATCGAGCAGATAGTAGCACTCAAACCTGATCTGGTACTTAGCTATGGCGGACAAACGAAAGACTACGATTCCCAACTCGAGATTCTGGGTATACACGTTGTCGATCTCTCCTTCTCAAATCTTTCACAGACACTCCAACAAATCTTGCTCATAGGTCGTTTGACGTTCACTGAGAATACTGCTGTATCGCTTGTAAACCAGCTGCAACAGCAAATTAAGGAAATCAAAGCATCAGTAGCTGGTACAACTGCTCCCAGAGTCCTGCTCGAAGTAGACGATAGCACACCTGGAAAGCCCTACGTTTTTGGAGGCAGTTCTTTCGGCAATGAACTGTTACAGGATGCCAATGGAATCAATATCTTCCAGCACAATAACAATAACGGTGGTTATCCTCAAGTCACAGATGAAGCAATCATCGCAGCCAATCCGCAATATGTCATCCTGACTGAAGACCCGTCCTACGGTGGAAATCCTTCGCTTGTTTACCAGCGGTCGAACTGGAACGTCATCGAGGCTGTCAAGTTGCATCATGTGTACCGCATCAACGTAAATATTATGCAACACCCGGGACCACGCCTTGTCGAAGGCTTACGCTGCCTTGCGCAGATCATTCATCCTGACAAATTTACTGGCAGCTTGCCCGATTACTGCTTAGGAACAGTTTGACCAATCTAACTACATCATTTCCGAATTTTGCAACTTCCAATACGATATATCGTATTTGAAAATAGAAAGATATGTTGTATGATTTCAACAGGTGAATGCGACATATCACATAACATT
>DATMNR010000188.1:0-5104 GCA_035568795.1 Ktedonobacteraceae bacterium | reverse complement strand
CCTGGCATCTTTGCGGTGGGTGATATCAGGCAGGACACTATCAGGCGGGTGGCTTCGGCGGTGGGGCAGGGCTCAACAGCTGTCAGCTTTGTCCATCAATACCTAAAAACTGTTTAAGTCAAGTATGCCGATTCCTACATCATCACAATTTCAAGAGTATCTATATGTATATTCTATGTTTGCACTTTTGAAAAGGAGGTAGCAGGAAAGGACACCATATGTCATACAAAGCGCGAAAAAGCTCCTCAGCTTGCTGCAGTTCCAACTAATGCCTTTTCCATAGAATGTGCATCGTGACCACGCAGGTGCTCGCGGATGGCCAGGGCTGCTGCAGCGCCTTCACCTGCCGCACTGACTAACTGTTTCGTACTCCCTGAACGTACATCGCCGGCAGCGAAGATCCCCTCTGTACTGGTCTGAAAGTCGATACCCGTCATGATGAAACCCTCGGCATCCAGTTTAGCAATATCTTTGAATGGTTTGCTGTTCGGAGTCAAACCAATAAAGACGAAAACACCTGGAACGTGCAACTCGCCGATCTCTCCAGTTTTTCTATTCTTGTACATAACAGTATCCATATGATTATCTTTCCCTTTGAACTCGACGACTTCTGTATTGAAAAGTACTTCCATTTCTGGAGAGTTGAGTGCTTTATCGGCAGCTATCTTGTTAGCTGTCAGTTCAGAACCACGTACCAGGAGTGTGACCTTGGGACAAAAACGTGTCAAGAAGGCAGCCTCTTCAACAGCGCTATTGCCGCCGCCAATCACAGCTACTTCGCGCCCTTTGTAAAATGGACCATCACAAGTTGCGCAGAAATGTACACCTGCGCCAATGTAATCGTTTTCTCCTGGAACTCCAAGACGCTTGTAGGTCGAACCTGTAGCAATCAAGACAGCATTGCTACGGTATCGATGCCCGGAATCAGTCTCGACAAAGTGCGCACTCTCATCGTTGCCGACTTTCACGACATTCTGCGCGGAGAGGAGTTCGACGCCATAGCGCCTCGACTGCTCGATGATACGCTCGGCAAATTCCGCGCCTGTCACTCCTTCAGGGAAACCGGGATAATTATCGAGACGCTCGGTAATGCCAGCCTGTCCACCAAGACCGCTACGTTCGATAACCAGAACATCATAGCCATCACGCGCCCCATAAATTGCCGTCGTTAGAGCTGTTGGTCCTCCCCCGACAATGATGAGGTCATAAAATTCGCACTTAGCTTTTGTTTCAAGACCTAATTTCACAGCCAGTTCTGCATTTGATGGCTCAATGAAAGTTGAACCATCTTCAAATACGATGGTCGGGATTGTCAAACCTCCATTTTGTAGCTTTTGTACAAATGCCTGACCTTCCATATCCTCTTCGATGTTGATAAAATCGTAGTGGACGCGCTGTTCTCCCAGAAATTTCTTGCTGCGTTTGCAGTCACTGCACCAGTTGGTGCCATAGAGCTTGATATTAGTATGAGACATAATATTTGCTTCCTTTCACAAATATGGAGTGAATTGCAATGTACATAATATCACTGGGTATCCGCAAGGGATACCCTACATTTCACAAATATGGTATCACCTGGATACCGGAATGTTACAATAAAAATATGACAAATCGCACTACATTAACAGAAACTGAGATTATATTCACCAATACACAACGAGTAGCACGGCTGGCTACTTCTGATCTTGATGGACATCCACATATCGTGCCTGTCTGTTATGCGTTTGATGGTACACATTTTTACATACCACTCGATGAAAAACCGAAGAAGGTTCATGAAAGCAGATTGCGGCGCGTACGCAACATTGAAGCACGTCACGAGGCCTCTCTGCTGATCGACCAGTATGATGACGACTGGTCACGACTGGGTTACGTGCTTGTACATGGGCGCGCTGGATTGATTCAATCAGATGATTCGCTGCACGCGCAGGCCCTTGTTTTGCTGCGCGAGCGTTACATTCAATACAGAAGCATGGAGCTGGAAAAACATTCTGTGATCATCATTATACCGGATAGCGTGACATCCTGGGGACCAGCGATTGGAAAGTAGTAATGACTCAGCTTTAGCTAGGGAGTAGGAGACAGGTGGGGCAAGAAACAGGGCAGGGGCAAGCCCCGCCCCTACATTTCATGTAGATACATGAGATTGGGAAATGTATTCATTGATTTCTAGTGGCCATTAAGTTTCTTGCTGATTCTGCCTGTGTTCTTCTTTCCAGGAGGCAATGTATTCTCGTTTCGTTTCCTCTCGCTCTTCTTTCTCTTTTTGAATTTCTGATTCAAGGATGCTGCGATTCAATGACGCAATGAACTGCATGAGATCTTCCTTCTGTCCTTTGTGCTCGTTCAAGACTACGTCACGATTTAATTCGCGAAACTCTGTGTGAAGTTCAATCCGTTCAAATGGTATTGCTTGTTCAAAGTGTTTCATTAAGGTATCTGCAACAAAAATGGGGCACTTCATCAGCACAGCCAGAGCAAGTGCGTCGCTTGGCCTCGCATCTAAATCATGCTCTCCTTTCCCATCAACAACTGTGATTACCGAATAGAAAGTGTCATCCTTGCAGGCTTCAATACGCACTTCCTTAAGCTCTATGTCTGTAACATTGAATAGCGATGTCATAAGATGTGCTGTCATAGGTCTTGGTGGAGAGATCTCAGTGAGACCGGCTGCTATTGTCAATGCCTCAGCTCTTCCAATACAAATAATGAGTCGAGCATCGTGATCATCCTTCAAGACCACAAAGCATTGCCTGGTGCCAGAATGCTCTCTTACAGCTTCAATCGTAACTTGCCTTGTATTCATCTTCCTTTGTTCCTTTCGCCGTTCAGGTACATATACTATTGAGAGCCGCTCTTGAAGCTGTTTTCTCGCCCGGTGGAGACGCCCCTTTATTGCACCAACGGAAACACCTGACAGAGCAGCTATTTCCTGGAGTGTGAGTTGCTCATAATAGAAGAGCAGTGTTGCTTCTTTATCCCTAGCCGAGAGTTCATCTATGGCATCTAACACTAGACGATGAAGATCGTGCGCCTCCGCAATTGTTTGCGGATCAACCATATTGTCAGAGTTGGTGATAATATCGCTGCGTACATCTCCTATGATGGTTTCTAACGAGAGCATTTCCATCTTCTGATCTTGGAGATAGCTTCGGCAAATGTTGAGCGTTATGCCGTAGAGCCAACTTTTGAAGCGTGAAGCATCCTTCAGATGATTAAGCGAGAGGTATGCTTGTAAGATCGCCTCTTGCGCTAGTTCGCGAGCAACCCACTCATTGGCAATCATCTTTTTTGCGATGTGCCCGACCATTTGTTGATATCGCTCAACAAGAAGTCCAAAAGCCTCTTTGTCACCTAGACGAACTTTAGCGACTAGTTCAGCATCCGTTATTTGATCCATCACGACCTTTACTGTTTTCTCTTCACTTAGATAGTGACGAAAATGAGGGAAAAGGTTATGTAGAAGCAATTTTTCTGTTACAACTGATGCAAATGTTACAATTCTTACCAGAAAATACGATCTTTCCACTCTTCATTAATCAAATGTGTGCTCAAACTTATTTCTGACAAGATGAATAAACAAAGATTTGCAATAATACCTGTTACAAGTGATGCAACTGATGCAAATACAAGTTACTTCTTTCTTGTCATCAATTCTGCTACAGGCTGTGTATTTGGAGATTCTTGAAGAGCTGCAATAACGATCTCTCGTTCGGATTCAGTTCGGTTCTGGCTCATTTTGAATTTGCCTTCAAGATGGGTGATCTCGATTTCAAAGCCAACGATGCCACGCATCATTTTTTGTAGGTAGTCATCTGGTAACTGGAATGGCCACGCGTTTTCGAATTGACCCTCGTGAGTTTCGATGAGGATTTTTAAGTACTGATAGAGTTCTTCACTATCTTCAAAGATGCGGGGAATACCATAGGCATGAACGGCAGCATAATTCCAGGTAGGTACACTGAGTTCGACTTCATACCAGGATGGAGAAATGTAAGCATGCGGACCTTGAAAGATCGTCAGTACTTCTTGCTCACCATTGAAGTCATGCCACTGAGGATTGGCACGTGCCATATGAGCAAGTAAAAAGCCATTTGTACCTCGCTTGGAGTCCAGGATAAATGGCAGATGTGTTGCGAATGGCACGCCTTCATGCTGTGTGATAAGCGTCGCGAAGCTGTATGATTGCATGAATTTGTGAAGCGTAGAGATGTCATCTTCGCGAAAAGCCTTTGGGATATACATAGATTACCTCGCCTGATCTGAACTAACACACATAAACATTTCTTCACTTGAGATTGCTGCTTATCAACCGTTCTACGATGATTACATCTCGCCAGATGCCATCTAGTTTTGCATGCTTTTCATAGATGCCAACCTCCCGAAAGCCGAATGAACCTACAAGTTTCCTACTGGCCTTGTTGTCAATGAAGACTCGCGAAACCAGTTTCCAGAAACCTGCTTCTTCGGCTGACCGAATGAGGGCCTCTAACGCTATTCGGCCAACTCCATGATGGCGCATGTCACGCTTGACGTAGACCGAACACTCAGCGATACCAGCGTAACACTTGCGAGCGCTGTAGGCAGAAGAAGAGGCAAAGGCGATAATCTCGCTGTCTTTTTCGACTACCAGAACAGGATGTACATCATCAAACCATGCTTGTACATCCTCTGCTGAACGGAAGTGGGTCTCAAAAGTGGCGACACGATCCTCGATGCCTTGATTATAGATAGTGGCAATTGACACAGCGTCATTGGGCATAGCTGATCGAACTTGCATGCTGTTACCTCCTGATAGCATATGAATAATGCTGAGGACTCCCCGTGCTAAAGCAGCGAGGGTTCTGAGCGGTGCTTCCACGCTTCCAACCTTCCTCGCGTGAGCAGGAACGCTGGCTCTTGTGTGGCTTCGTTCAGACTTCTGGGCAGACGGGCTCTGGCTCTGGGAACGCCAAAGCTTCGGGGCACGGCCTGCCCCTCTTTCGCCCGTTGAGCTACCTCCTCCCATGCTGCCTGCAAGCGCGTCTCCGCACTTTCCCAATACCTGTGGTACTGGGCATGAGAGGGGTCTGGGTGTCTTGGATCAAGGTAGGCGGCCAAAAAC